>NZ_NOLI01000053.1:0-46484 GCF_002245975.1 Nostoc sp. 'Peltigera membranacea cyanobiont' 213
TAAGTAGGTGGGTGGGAAAATTTATAACTATGTCATTGCGAACGTAGCAAAGCGAAGTGAAGCAATCACAAGGGTTTTGACTATTTTACATTTCGTTACATAGTTAGATTTATTTGAGCCAACCTACTTAGAGCAGATTGCAACTTGGTAAGATACAGATGATTTTAAGGGCACAGCATTGCTGTGCCCTTACCTATGTACTTCATTTACCTGAAAAACGCTGTAAGAATTTTTGAATTGTTATCGGGTTTCAGGCTTCGGCTTAGAAATAGATAACTATACGTCTTTTGTAAGAATCTAAAAGATGATTAAGCGGCTAAAGCGTTTTTTGTGGCTAGCTATTCCCATCATTATCGTCATTTCTATCTCACTGGGACTAATAGAAATATTGACGGCTCAACAGCCTGCAATTCTCCATCCTCTCACTTCGCTAACAGAGGCAGAAATTAATACAGCTGTTTCGGTCATTCAAAGAGAAAAAACTTTGAGCGAAATGGCAGCTTTTCCACTGATTGCTTTACAAGAACCAGATAAAGAAGAAGTTCTGAAATTTAAACCTGGCAAGACTTTCGGACGAAAAGCTTTTTTGGTAATCTATGAGCGATCGCAAAACAAAACCTTTGAGGGAATTGTCGATCTCACAAGCAAAACCTTAAATTCCTGGAAAGAACTACCCTCTGTTCAACCTGCGATCGTCAATCCAGAATATGAACTGGCTACTCAGGTAGTTAAAGCCGATCCTCGATGGCAAAAAGCGATGCTAAGGCGGGGAATTACCGATTTCGATCGAGTCAAAATTAGTTCATGGTCCCCAGGAATCTTGACTAAACAGGAAGAAACAGCAGGTAATCGTCTTTGCCGCAGCTTATCTTACTACCAGGGACAAAACTGGAACTATTACGGTAGTCCTATTGAAGGAGTGGTGGCAACTGTCAATTTGAATACAGGTAAAATTGTCAGTTTCATTGATAAGGAAAATGTACCTTTCTCTAAAGAAAACTGGAACTATGATATAAAATCTTTGGGCAAATTACTTTCAGCGCCTAAAGCATTAAAACTTCTCCAACCTAATGGTAAAAGTTTTGAGATCGAAGACAATCAAATTAGCTGGCAAGGTTGGAAGTTTCGGTATTTAATGCATCCCCGTAGTGGATTGGCATTGTATCAAGTGACATACGATGACGGGAAAAATGTCAGACCAGTTTTATACCGCGCTAGCCTATCGGAGATGGTAGTCCCTTACGGCGATCCAAATCCCACTTGGTCGTTTAGGAATGCATTTGATGTTGGGGAATATAATCTTGGTTTGCTAGCAAATACGATGGAGTTAGGTAAGGAAATTCCTGAAAACGGTTTGTTGCTGGATGCTGTATTTGCGAATGAGCAGGGAGAACCTTATAAGATACCAGGGGTTGTTGGTATTTATGAACGCGATCGCGGAATGCTGTGGAAACACTACGATTACAATACTCAGCGTAATGATGTTCGTCGCAGTCGAGAATTAGTCATATCGATGACTGCGGCTGTTGACAACTATGATTACAGCCTTAATTGGATTTTTCACCAAGATGGGACTTTGGAAGTCCAAAATGAACTAACAGGTATCGTCCTGGGGCAAGGAACGACAGCAGAAAAGGAATCTGAGGATAATTCCTATGGTCGGCTAATCGCTAAAAATATTTTTGGAGTAAATCACCAGCACTTTTTCAACTATCGCCTAGATTTTGATGTCGATGGTCAAGCTAATTCTGTGATGGAAATGAACGTGAAAGCTTTGCCGATGGATGATAAAAATCCATTAGGAAATGCGATCGCAGTTGCAGAAACCCCACTCACAAAAGAAACGGCTGCTGTACGCGATTTGGATATGAAAAGCAGTCGGGAATGGATGATTGTGAGTGCAGATAAGAAAAATCCGCTAGGGGTTGCACCTGGATATATGCTGATGCCTGGTGGAAATTCTGTATTTTTCCCAGTGGAAGGCTCGAAAATTCGTCAAAAGGCAGAATTTGCGACTCATCACGTCTGGGTGACAAAATATAAACCTAGTGAACTCTATGCTGGGGGAGATTATCCAAACCAAACTCAACCAGGACAGGGTTTACCAAAATATATTGCCGACGATGAACCCTTGATGGGTGAAGATATCGTGCTGTGGTACACAATGGGCGTAACTCATATTCCGCGATCGGAGGATTGGCCTGTGATGCCTGTTCACCCAGTTGGCTTTAAGCTAGTCCCTAGAGGATTCTTTAGCCGGAATCCAGCCATAAATTTACCTGAGTAAAATATTTGTTGGCTTAAGTTTCCTTCCTTCAGGTTTTTTGTCATGTCTAAAGGCGGTAACTTGAATGCTGATAAACTTGTATAGATCAAATACTGGCACTTGTTAAAGTAGGATATCTAATGAACTTTCCAGAAATTAATATTCCCGGTAATGGCAAGCTGCACGCTCGTTTAATTACTTCCTTGGGTGAAATTGTAGTTCGTTTGGAAGAAGAGCGAACCCCCAACACCGTCAAAAATTTTGTCGGTCTAGCAACCGGAACAATCGACTGGAAAGACCCTAAAACTGGTGAATCTGGTAAGGGAACTCCAGCTTACGATGGGGTTCGCTTTCACCGCGTCATCCCTGATTTTATGATTCAGTGTGGCGATCCTCTGAGTCGTTATCTAGATACAGCCAGCCGATGGGGTACTGGTGGCCCGGGATATCAATTTGAGGATGAGTTTCATCCTGAATTGAGACACACTGGTGCAGGTATCCTGTCAATGGCTAATGCCGGACGCGGTACTAATGGTTCGCAATGGTTCATTACAGAAGGGCCAACACCTCACCTTGACAACAAACACAGTGTTTTTGGTGAAGTTGTCCAAGGTCTAGATATAGTCAACAAGATCGCTAATGTGCCTACGACTAGAGATCGTCCGAATCAAGAAGTGGTGTTACAAAAAGTAGAAATTTTTCGGCAGTAATTAACACCTGTCTAGGTTAATTCATACTCTCCCGAATTTTCCCATTATTCTCTCGTTCCCATGCTCTGCATGGGAATGGCTGATTAGATGCTGGGCTTCCAGTGACAAAAAATGTACCTCTTATAAACTCCTTCTACTAATCTGCTACTTAAATAAAGAAAACAATTTACAGATTTTGTGTTATGAGTTAACCAAGTAATCCACTGACAACCATATTGAGATTTAAAGTGTAATCAATATATTTAAAAGTCTCTTCTAAAGGGTGTAAAGTGGTTTTCCAACCAAGTCCATCCGTTACCCAAATAAATTTATGACCTTGCCTTGATACAAAATCAAATAGTGTTTTGTATTCTCCGGCCGTAGATTTAAGTTTAGAACCGCCTCCGCTATAAAAATTAGCTTCTATTAGATAAAGATTATTTTGATTTTTAACTGCAAAATCAAAACGACGGTTTGATTTATCTACTTGAACATTAATATTCCATTGAGCCTGTATTTTTTGAGATGTAGCTTGTGGAATCAATAAAAAATTATTTTGTTGACATATTGTCCTAATCAAGTTTCCTAATATTATCTCCATCGTCATTCCACCACGGTTTTTTCTACCATTACTATCTAAGCCAACCTCTATACCCAGAACATAATCTGGTATGCTTTTGATATTTTTATTTTTGAATAATTCTAAAACTCCTGTGTTTTTAGTAAACTCTAAAATATCATTAATCTCTAGTTGAGATAATGAATCTTTTCTTTTAAAATTAAAAGATTTATATACAAAATCACCACTTGTATAATCAGTTAATATTTGAAAATTTGTAGTACGGCAAGCTATTAAAATTGGGATAGCGCTGACAATTTGAGGATGTTGTTGTAAAAGCAGCCCAAATTCATTTTCTATATCATTCTTTCCAACTAGATAGTTAAGTATATTTAAATTAATTTCTACATCATTAAATTTTCTTAAAACTTTTTCCCAGTCAACAAAATAGTTCCAGACACTTATAGAATCTGTCAGTGTATTTTGAAAATATTGGAAAACTTCAGTTTCATTTGAACAATTAAAATATGTTTGGAAAATGGAATTAAATCTCATAATGTTATTTAAGTTATTATCTAATAATTCATAATTAATAATTCATTAATTGAGTTTCGCTTTAACGCATTGCTATTAATATTGCGTGTGGCTCTAACCCTTTCTATTTTATAACCACCATAAGCATCCTCAAAAAAATTATCGTTTATATTTTCATTTTTAGGATCGGAGTTACTAAGCATGATTAATGCACCCTTATTATCTAGCTTATTAAAATAATCTCGTAACCTTAATTGTTCAGAATCATTAAATGACTGCTGTGAATAAGATGTAAACTTAGATGTGTTACTAATTGGTCTATAAGGAGGGTCAAAATAAACGAATGTTTGATCGTCAATAAAGCTTTCACATTCAGTAAAATCTCCATGACAAATTTTAGTATTCTGTAGAATTTTAGCAACAGATTTCAAGCTTTTAGGATCGTAAATACTCTGCTTTTTATATGTGCCTGCTGGAACATTAAAATCACCTTTAGAATTGACACGAAAAAGCCCATTAAAACAAGTTTTGTTCAAAAAAATAATTTGGGCAGTTCTTTCTAGCCATTCAAAATGGTAATTATCTAAGTTAAGAGATTTTTTTCGACTGTTAAAATGTGTTCTTGTTTGATAATAATATTTGCTTTTTTCACTTTCATCAAAAGACAAATATTTTGTTGTAATTTTATCTAAAATTTCAATCAAATCATCTACATGATATTGAATCGTCTTGTATGCTATGACTAATTCTGCATTTATATCAGAAATAAATAATTCTTGAATATCATATTTATGTGCTACGTAAAAAAACACTGCGCCACCTCCTATAAAAGGTTCGATATACCTTTTGATTGAGCCGTTAAATAATTCATTTGGAAAAAAATTATTGATTTGCTCGATTAACTGGCTTTTACCACCAGCCCATTTCAAAAAAGGCTTTGGAACTGTTGGAATCGTTGAGAGAGTCAGAACCATTAGCTTAACCTGTACAGATATAGTAAATTATTTTAATGTTAGTTCATACGTACTAAAAGCTTTTTTAGAATAGCATAAATTAATCTAATTACCCAAATTGAAAACAAATTTGCCGAAAAATTAAGATTTATTTAAATAAAACAACAACCAAGTTGTTAAAATCAGCAGCCAGATCCCAATCAGTAAGCGGGTTTGAGCGATACCTACACCGATGCACTCCAGATAAAACCTTACAACTCTTCACTTCATTAGGGATACAAGTTTTGAGACAATCAGAAACGATTTAATAATAATCAAGCACTTATAGTCCACTTTTATCGGACTCCGTGTTATTTCTGTTGAAAAGGGAGAACACAAACATGAAATTGGCTTACTGGATGTATGCAGGCCCAGCCCACATCGGCACTCTGCGAATCGCTAGCTCTTTTAAAAATGTCCATGCGATCATGCACGCCCCCATTGGCGATGACTACTTTAACGTCATGCGCTCCATGCTATCGCGGGAGAGGGATTTCACTCCAGTGACAACCAGTGTTGTTGACCGCAACGTTTTGGCGCGTGGTTCCCAAGAGAAGGTGGTAGATAACATTGTCCGCAAGGATGCTGAGGAACACCCCGATCTGATTGTGTTAACTCCCACTTGCACCTCCAGCATTTTGCAAGAAGACCTGCACAACTTTGTAGAACGGGCGCAGTTGGAAGCCAAAGGAGACGTAATGCTGGCGGATGTGAACCACTACCGCTACAACGAACTCCAAGCCGCCGATCGCACTTTGGATCAAATTGTCCAATATTACATTGAAAAAGCGCGGAAGCGGGGCGAATTAGCAGAGGGTAAAACTGCGAAGCCCTCGGTTAACATTATCGGTACTACCACCCTTGGTTTCCACAATAATCACGACTGCACCGAACTGAAACGGCTGATGGCTGACTTGGGAATTGAGGTAAATACCTTAATTCCTGAAGGTGCTTCGGTGAATGACTTGAAGAAGATGCCGAAAGCCTGGTTTAACCTCGTACCTTACCGCGAACTTGGTTTAACCACCGCTCGTTACCTAGAAGAACAATTTGGCACACCTTACATAGACATTACTCCGATGGGTGTAGTGGAAACTGCCCGTTGTATTCGCAAGATTCAGCAGGTAATTAATGCTCAAGGTGCAGAAGTTGACTATGAAAACTTCATTAATGAGCAAACCTTGCACGTATCTCAGGCTGCTTGGTTCTCCCGTTCCATTGACTGTCAAAACTTGACTGGCAAAAAAGCTGTGGTCTTTGGTGACAATACCCACGCCGCCGCCATTACCAAGATTCTGGCGCGAGAAATGGGGATTCATGTTGTTTGGGCTGGAACCTACTGCAAATATGATGCAGACTGGTTCCGCGAACAGGTGAGCGAGTATTGCGATGAAGTGCTAATCTCCGAAGATCATGGTGAAATTGGGGATGCGATCGCTCGTGTCGAACCCTCTGCCATTTTCGGCACCCAAATGGAACGCCACGTTGGTAAGCGCTTGGATATTCCCTGCGGCGTAATTGCTGCACCAATCCACGTCCAAAACTTCCCCATTGGTTACAAACCATTTATGGGTTACGAAGGCACGAATCAGATTACAGATTTGATCTATAATTCCTTCACTTTGGGAATGGAAGATCACCTGTTAGAAATCTTCGGCGGTCATGATACCAAAGAAGTTATTACTAGGGGAATTTCTGCTGATTCTGATTTGAATTGGACAAAAGATGGTCAAGCAGAATTGAATAAGATTCCGGGATTTGTTCGCGGTAAAGTGAAGCGAAATACTGAGAAATTTGCCCGCGATCGCGGTTTCAAAGAAATCAACGCTGAGGTATTGTACGCCGCGAAGGAAGCTGTTGGGGCGTAGATTGGGGGTTAATCGAGAAGATTAAGGGGTGAGGAGTTATGTATACTCTTTACCCCATTTTTTTGCTTTAGTGATAAAAATTAAATTATGAGATATTATAGATTTAATATTAATTTCTATATATTTTTTCAATAACTATTTAAAATAACTAAATTAAATATGAACGATGACAAAGCGGCATTATTTGCGGCACTGTGTCAGGCTGGTATTAAGCACAGTCCAGAAAAAGTTGTGCGGATTGCCAAGCAAGCTGATGGCAAAATCGTATTTTTAGAGGAGGGTAAAGCTGGTAGAAGAGGAAGAGGACTAGCACACATCTTAGAGAGACATCAAGAGGACTTTGCCAGACGTGGAATCTCCGAAAATGAAATCCCGGATGCTATTATGGCTGCTGTGACAAGAGGAAAGTTTCTTGGTTATCAAGGAACAATAGAACCTCGCCGGGAAATCTATGAAGTAATTTTTAATGGACAAACACAATACATAGCAGTGAGTATGGGCGATAATGGTTATATAGTCGGAGCTAATCCCGCCTCTTTACCATAATTTCACCTGAATAGCTATGACAGTAAAGATAAAACTAATGGCTGATTATGGGTGCGACCCTTTATGGTGGGCAGATACTGATAAAGTTGGTAATATCGACCCAGCAAAACTGCCCCTCAGTCAAGAAACCATTAGCCATCTGAGAAAATGGGCATCTGCTTACAATGCAACATTAAATTGGCAAGATCCTGCTAACTCTCCAGATTTGAGTGCAGAGGCTGAAGCGGCTTTTGAAGAAGAAGGAATTAGTCTTTGGAAGGAATTGCAAACAGAACTTGCACCTAATTATCAAGTTGTTTATTTCAGTGAGCCATTAGGCAAAGTTTTAACTCATGCTAGTGAATTAGAAGTTTTACGTTCTATTCAGCAATGATTTCACCTAACAGAATATAAATCTAGTGCAGCACCAATAAATTTAATTGCGATCGCGGTTTCAAAGAAATCAACGCTGAGGTATTGTACGCCGCGAAGGAAGCTGTAGGCGCGTAGATTGAGGATTAGCTAATTAAAACAGGGTATCCATAGGATACCCCGTTTTGTTTGTTTTTACTTGGAATATGCATTTACCATCATAGATTGTGAACGAGTTAATCTTGAATCTTGACTCTATGTTTTCAGTGTGATAAGACGGATATGTAATTCTGTATTATATTTTAATTATGATACAATTAATCGCAATTTTAATAATAATACTTTGTTTGCTTTTCTTTTTTCAGACATTTTTTTTCCTGCTTCAAATTATCTGGAACTTAATACTTGGAGTCTTTGAAATTATTTATAAATTAATATCACCATTTATCTCATGGTTTCCAAAAGCATTAACTTCTGAAAGCGCTTTTGATTTAGTAACTTCATGGACTATATTGTTGTTTTTTGGATTGATAATGTTAGTATTTATTTCTGCCTGTATTAACGAATATATTTTAAAAAAAATAAGAATAGGTATAAATCGCCGTAAATAGTAGATTTTTAATTCTTGTAATTTGTAAAAACATGAACTTAGATGTCGAAAGTATTTCCCATCTTGCACCAATTGCTTCTATTGTGAGTGCAGTAATAGCTCTACTAAGTTTTTTGATAGTAAATATTTTACTACCAGTAATAAGAAATTTTTTTAAAAAACCAAGACTATCTATTGATATAGAAAAATACTTATTAGTTAATAAAAACAATGATTATGCAGAATTTCAGATAGATATAATCCTGACATCTTCTAATGAAAAAATTTTTCTGACAGAATTATTTCTCTCATACAATCAATTTTTTTTAAATCGAAAAATCCAACTTGATAAAATAATGGTATGTAGTGATGACGATTATATAAAACTAATATGGGGTACAAATTTAATAGAGTATTGCAATAAACCTTCATTAGACACATCTAGTCTTAAGCAGTTTGTGAAAAAGTTTGGAAGGAATGTGAAAGATGTTGAAATAGATCGTGATTGTAGAAAAAAGCTTATATTTATCGGAGAAATGGATATATATAAGAAATCAGTTAGCAAAAATAATACTACTTTTAACAATTGGTATATAAATATTAAACATCAATCAGGAACTATTAGAAAGCAGTTAAATTGAAACGTGTAAGTTTATATGTTATTTTGTTAGATTTATAACACTCCCAAACTTAAAGAACGAGTTGTCATTCTTCAAAAATTACTACTCCCATCCCAGGAACATACTTAATAGGTAAACCCTTATCTAGTTCGCCGAGTTGCCAATCATAAGGTTCATAGCTACAAGCCAGTGTGCGTCTACGATTCCTGACAAAGCTTCTCTTCCAAGATGTTACCCTATAGCGATCGCTGCTGCAACCCCTCAAGCGATCGCACTCCGTAACGCAGAGATTTACTGATAAATCAAAATTAAAATCGAATAAATATCACAATACAAAATTATTACTTCGGGGATCTAATAGGCAGAATAACCCACTAGAGAGCGAACCGATGTGTCTCCCATAACGAAGTAAAAAAAGCATCATAAAAGCCTCGCAATATCTCTTATAGAAAAAAAGCAGATGCGTGCTAATCTTTTAATCTCATCGTCTTTCCTTCGGGTCTTTCCCTATGCATCTGCACTATTTACACCCCCAACACCTTGAGGAATTAGTCAAGAGTAGTGGTATAGACTTACACCTTGTACAACTCAATTTTAGGTCACTCCAAGGCGTAAACGCTTATGAGTACCTATTGATTTCTGAGCTACTCCCCCGCACCAATACCGGAATGGTGAAAGCTGGATGGTTGCAGCGTTATGCTCATATTACTGAAGGTGGTTGGTGGTGTTCGGGGCTAGACCCTTTGAATAATTGGCAGATGATGGAATGGGGATGCTTTAAGCCAAACCAACCCCGACAGAATCACAATGCTAAATCCATCAAATACGAGCATCCCCCTAGTACACCAACGCGGGTATTTTGTTTGCGGGTAACGCTGCAACTATGGCAGCAAGTTGCTGGACGTTACAATCTGGTTATGCCTGACAATATCACCATTACTGCTGATGGTGAAGCTAGAGGCTTTTGGCAATGGGTGATGCAACATAACATTCCCCTAATTCTTTGCGAGGGTGTAAAGAAAGCAGCAACGCTGTTGACACAAGGATATGCAGCTATTGCCATTCCTGGAATTACTAGTGGTTATCGGGTTGTAAAAGACGAATTTGGTAAAGTTACCCGTCGTCAGTTGATTCCCGACTTAGCAGCATTTGCAATTACAAAGCGTAGCTTTTATATTTGTTTTGATTTTGAAACTCAACCTAAAACAATTGCTGCTGTAAATAATGCTATTTCTCAACTTGGTTGTTTATTTCAGCAAGAAAATTGCTCTGTTAAAGTCATCGAACTTCCAGGAATCGAAAAAGGGGTTGATGAGTTTGTCGTTGCCAAAGGTGCAAACAGTTTCGAGAAAGTTTATCGCCAAAGTGTTGATTTAGAAATTTATCTTGCTCAAACCAAACCCCACACCGAGTTAACCATTCCTGCTGCTCTCACCTTGAATCGCCCTTATATAGGTGAAATTCCTTTCCCTACTTCTGGATTAGTAGGAGTCAAGTCTGCAAAAGGAACAGGTAAAACTACAGCACTCCAAAGCGTTGTTCAGCAAGCGAAAAATAGAAATCAACCCGTTTTATTAATTACTCACAGAATTTTACTCGGACGATTTTTGTGTGAAAAAATTGGTATTCAATGGGGAACGCATAAAGAAGATGGAGACAAAAGGATTGATAAAACACTTACTCCCGCTCCTCCCATCCTCCGCTCACTTTCTCCTCAGCAATCCCTTGGATTGTGCGTTGATTCAATTTGGAAACTTAACCCGGAAAATTGGCACGGGGCAATAGTCATTTTAGATGAAGTAGAACAATCTTTGTGGCATCTACTAAACAGTAATACTTGTAAACATAAACGTGTAAAAATATTAAAATTATTCCAGGAACTAATTTCCACAGTTTTAACAACTGGTGGATTAGTCATTGCCCAAGATGCTGATTTATCAGATGTATCGCTTGAATATTTACAGGGATTAGCAGGAATTAAATTAACGCCTTGGGTAGTTCTCAACCAGTGGAAACCTCAGCATGGTTGGGACGTAACTTTTTATGATTCGCCGAACCCAACACCGCTAATTCACCAACTAGAATTAGATTTACTTGCTGGACGTAAATGTTATGTCACTACCGATAGCCGGGCTGGACGTTACAGTTGTGAAACAATCGAACGTTATCTCAAAGAACGCTTACAAAAATTACGACGGCAATTTCCTAAAACCTTGGTAGTTAGTAGCCACACGACAAACACACCTGGCCATGCAGCCGTTGATTTTATTGCAGCAATTAATCAAAAAATCTCTGAATATGATGGCGTTTTTGTTACCCCTAGCCTTGGTACGGGAATTAGTATTGATGTCCAACATTTCGACCGAGTTTATGGCATTTTTCAAGGCGTAATTCCTGACTCGGAAGCAAGACAAGCATTAGCAAGAGTACGCGATGATGTACCGCGTGTTGTCTGGTGTGCGAAACGAGGTATTGGCTTAATTGGTAGCGGTAGTACAAATTATCGCTTGCTATCTGATTGGTATCAAGAAAACCAAAAAGAAAACTTAGCTTTGCTTAGTCCACTACATAAAATAGATGTGGATTTACCTTTAGTTCACGATCCGATTCATTTGCGAACTTGGGCTAAGTTATCTGCACGGGTAAATGCTTCTATCCGGCTCTATCGTCAATCGATGCAAGATGGTTTAATTGCCGATGGACATCAAATTCAGATGCGAAGTAATGCTGTTCACAATAATATTATTCGAGATTTACGTCTGGCATTTTTGGCAACTGATGCCGATGATTTAGCTACCCGCAGAAGATTAATTTTAGAAATTGTCAAAGTTCAAAAAGATTGGGCGCACAGTCGCCAAAAGGCTAAAGAGATTAAGCGTAAAATTAAGGATATTAAACAGCAAAATCAATTATCAGTAGCAATGGCTGTAGCTAATGCTAAAGATATCGATTATGTAGAATATGAGCAGCTATTAGTAAAGCATTCTCTAACTGATGCAGAGCGTAACCAAATTAATAAATATGTTCTCAGACAAAGGTATGGTGTAGAAGTCACTCCTTGGCTGAAATTGCAAGATGACCAAGGATATTATCGTCAACTGTTAATTCATTATTATCTAACTCATGAAAGCGAGTATTTTCATGTCAGAGATCAGCAAGAATGGCATCAGCAATTGTCTTGGGGTGAAGGGAAAGTTTTTCTACCAGATATAAAAACTTACACGCTTAAAGTTGAAGCGATGAGAGCTTTGGGAATGCTTCAGTTTCTCGAACCAGAACGAGAGTTTACCGAGAGGAATCCAGATTTAATAACGCTTAAAAATATTGTTTTTCAGCATAGTAAGCATATTAAAAGAGCGCTTGGTATTAACTTAGTCGGGGACAAAGAGCAGGTTTCGGCAATAAAAATACTCAGCCGACTCTTAAATTTGTTGGGCTTGAAACTTAAGCGGGTAAATGAGGTTTATCAAATTGACCTAGAAACGCTTTACGATGGCAGGGAGAAAATATTTGCAGTTTGGCATCAACGGGATGAGTTGATGCTGGCTCATGTTAAGAGTGTTGGCTATGAGTTGCCTGATTATTCTTCAGACTGGAAGTTTGAAATTATTCAAACCAAGCCTTATGCCGCAGTAGTCAAGGAAGAGGTAAGGGAGACGAATGCAGTCGGGGCTTATACCCACGATTGATTTAAGGCATCCAATCTTTAAGATTTGGTTGTTGCTCTGATAAGTAAAATTGCTTTAGAAAATAAAGATTGTGAGAACCTATCACAACCTTAACAAATGGAAGCGATCGCTATATTTATACTTATGAACAGTAACACTCTTCTTTGGGCGAGATTGATGTTTAGTTTCTTTTGTTATGTACTAGTTGGCTTCTTATTTGCCTTGACTCCACTTTGGGCTGACGCTTTTGGGATGAATGCGGCTCTAGCTAATGGCAAAGCTTTAGCTTTATCGAGAGCTAGTTTGATAGTTTTGGCTCTAACTTTGACTTGGAGTTTGGCTTGGAATCAGGTTGATGTTATGAGTTGGGCTGAAGGTTTTGGTTGGGCTTGGATCTTAAGTTGCGGTGTAGGTTTAGGTTTGGGTTTAGTTATGGGTGGGGGAATAACCTTGACTGTAATTTGGGCAATAGTAGTGGGTATAGCTTGGTCTGGTGCTTGGAGTTTGCTTGGAGCAAGAAATCAATTACTTTTGTCTTTTAACCAGTTTCATACTGTGCTAATTTTGGTGGGAACTGCAATTTTTGGCTTGGGTTTGGGAGGGTTCGGGCGTTTGATTATTTCACTAATGAGGGCTTAGACTTAGGCGATGTTTGACGACAAGACCGAAGTAAACGTCTCCAGCTTTGCGCTACGCGTCTACGCCTTACCATTAGTTATACAATTATCCCAATTTCTACTTTGCCTTCACCCGTGCTTGCTTCACCATCGCAATTAGAGTTTGATGAGCATCTTCTGCATCTGCTAAAACACGATCGAACTGAATACGAACTGGCACAGCTTCCCCATTAACTTGCGCTGTTAAATCCATACCTTGTGCATCAATTGACAGCATTTGTGCTGCACTCGCATTTGTTATACCACCAAAAGCTTTAGCATAAACCACTACGGCATCAGCATGATCGTCATTCATGTGCTGGCAGATGCGCGAACTAATCTCAGCAGAGAAATCGTTAGACATTGTTGAGGTAAAAAGTTAGAAATATAGCAATAGCTTAGATTCTAAGCTAAGGCGGGTGAAATTTGCTAATTTTCTTTCTGAGCAGTAAGAACTATGCGTATTCCTCTATGTTCATTATCAATAATATTTATTTCTGGAATAATAATTAAATTAAAATAAAACTTAGTTCAGTATTTTTACCTTCTATTACGGAAACCAGACAGCTTAAACTGTAGCAGAAGTATTAGCCAAACTATTGAAGCTAAGAGACAATGAGCGAAACTAGCCCCAGACGAATTGTTATTGGGGATGTACATGGACACTATGAAGGTTTGATGACTTTGTTGGAGGCGATCGCTCCTACGTCAGAGGATCAAATCTATTTTTTGGGAGACTTAATCGATCGCGGGCCTCATAGCTCACAAGTAGTTAATTTTGTCAAACGACATAACTACCCATGTTTGCTGGGAAATCATGAGCAGATGTTATTAAACATTCTGACTAATGAAAGAACTTCCTCCCCGACGATGCAAGCGTGGTTGTACAGTGGGGGGCAAGCTACCGTAGCCAGTTATCACGAGGCTTCAATCCCTGACGATCATCTGGATTGGTTCAAGAGTTTGCCAACATATCTCGACTTGGGCGATATTTGGTTAACTCATGCTGGTGTTGACCCTTCTAAGTCGGTTACAGAACAAACTGCCGAGGAACTCTGCTGGATACGAGAGGAATTTCACAGTATTGAAAAACCCTACTTTCCAGATAAGCTCATTATCATCGGTCACACCATTACCTTTACTCTGCCAGGTGTTTCTCCTGGTAAATTGGCACAAGGACAGGGATGGCTAGACATAGATACTGGCGCTTATCATCCCCGGAGTGGCTGGTTGACTGGACTGGATGTGACAAATAACCTGGTTTATCAAGTAAACATTTTTAAAGACTATATCCGTACCCTCCCTTTAGAAGAAGTTGTAATTACCGTTAATCCAGCCAAAATCAAAGTCGATCGCCGCAATCGGAATTGAATAATATTCGAGATGAGGCGGAGGGAAAATGTGGAAGATGAAGGAGACAAGGGAATAAGCAATGCCCAATTCCCAATTCCTAATTCCCTCAAGACCTTGCTAATGGTCGAATATTAGCTTTATAACTAGCATTATCCAAGCCATAAGTTCCATTACTAGGTTGAGAGTTAATTGCACTTCTGAGGGCATTAATGCGATCGCTAGTTCCGGGGTGGGTACTCAAAAATGTCGGTGCAGAACCACCCTTATTCAGCAGCTTTTTCATAAACGAAACCATTGCAGACTGGGCGTAACCAGTCCGTGTCAAAGTTCGTAGTCCTCTTTGATCGGCTTCAAATTCATTGTTACGACTGCGGGGCAAGTCTCGCGCTAACTGGACACCAATTTGAACCGCCGTACTCCTGTCTAAGCCTGCTGCTGTTAATAGACCACTTTCCAGGGCTTTTTGCTGCATCTGTTTGACTACGTGTTTCCCGCCAATATGACCAATTTCGTGGGCGAGGACGCTAGCTAGTTCCGCTTCATTATCTGCGGTTTTCAACAAACCAGTGTGGACATAGACATAGCCACCCAAGGTAGCAAAAGCATTAATGCTGTCATCCTCAACTATTTGGAAAGTATAAGGAAGATTGGGGCGATCGCTATTGGCTGCTAAACGCCGGCCAACTTGTTCCACATAGCGATTAACTTCAGGATTGCGGTTAAGTCGGACTTGACTGCCAACTAATTCCTGATTAATCTGCTTACCAAGATCGACTTCTTGGTTAGGGGATATATTAGAAAGCTGAAATGCCTGAAATCCTTGGAGTAGAAGAGGCAAAAAATCTAAAGCTCTTCCAGGCATGGGTGTACTCAGGCACAGGCTCAGGGCAACTACCACTGAAATTAAAGGATAAAACCAGCTACGCCGCCACATCCGGTAATTTGCAACAAAAATTTTCCAATTGAACATAATAAGCTCTGAATATTATTTTGGGAGGACATAAAATAATCGGACAAATTATGAGACGGATTTAGAGTATTCTAAGTTGCATTCTTAACTCAAAAGCAAATAAGTTGCGATACAACCAATGCTTAAGCAAATCTACCGAATTGTGGGCGGCTAGAGATTCCCTCTAGAGATAGGCTTAAACACTAGATATTACTTTCTGGGTGCATCAGTCTGAACGGGCAAAAGTTTGAGGGTTAGCTGCCACCCCTGCGAACTTACGAAACTCGTGATAAACTGTCGCATAATCGAAACGCGCAGCCGCTTTGAGTTATTACCAGATAGGGAAAATTGCCATTCCCATCGAAAGGCTTCTTGCTACAATCAATTACTTCGCTATTACCTCGGAAAACTTTTTATGGCTATTTTAGATTCAAAAGGTCGTTTGTTCGGCAAAATTAATCTCCTAGATTTAGGTGCTGCACTAGTAATTTTGCTAGTTATATTTGGCATCTTTATCTTTCCTGGTACTTCTGGTTCTGTTGCCCAAGTTGGCGCGAAAACAGTACCCATAGAAGTAGACTTAGTAGTTCGTGGTTTGAATGTTCGCGACCCCGAACAATTATTCAAGAATGGATTAAAAAAAGGCGGAAAAACTAATGTAATTATCCGCAATCAACCCCACGGAGAAATTGAAATTAAATCCATTCAACAGCTACCTAGAACAGTGAATGTTTCCCAACCTGATGGCACTGTGAAAGAATTACCAGATCCCAAAATCAATAATTTTAGTGCAGATTTTATTTTGACTTTAGATGGCAAAGCCCAGCTTACCGACAATGGCCCAGTTATAGGTAACAGTAAAGTTAAAATTGGAATGCCATTTGAGTTAGAAGGTTTTAATTACAACTTCAATGCAACTGTTATTGATATCAGATTAAAAGACAAATAGCATTCTAGTTTTTGTCTTCATAAAAAATACTGATAAACCGAATTTTCCGTTATCTAAAAGGCTTCGGTTTATCAGATGAATCAATGCAGATTATAACTACTTAGCCGCTTTCACTTGAAACATTAAATACGTCCCTCCTAACCCTTCTACAATTGTGCGTGTATTGGCAATCATCATTTTCTGATAAGTTTCAGCTTCGCTTCCTGGTTCACCAAGTCCCTCAGTGTATAACTTTCTAGCAGAAATTTTTACTGAAGCTTCTCTGGCTACAGATTTAAGTGAATTTGGGTGAATTGCTGCTTCAGTAAAAATTGTTGAGACTTTAGATTGTTGAATATTTGTAACCAAATTTTTCTCTTTTACACCTGTTAGGTTTTCGCCAGTACTAATACCTTGTAATCCCCCTGTTAAGGGAATACCGTATGCCTTGGCGTAATAAATCAGTGCATCAGAGGTTGTAGCTAACTTGCGTTCTTTGGGAGGAATACTGGCAATTCTTGACTTAATCCAACTATCTAATTGAGTTAGTTCATTTGTGACTTTTTTAGTATTGCTAGTATAAGTATCAGCATCTCTAGATTCTAGTTTTTTCAGGTTACTATTAATTACCTCTACCATCCTGATAGCATTCTTGGTATTATGCCAAACATGAGGTTCAATTACATTCTTGATACCTTTTTGAAATTGTTGTGGTTTAGACATTGCAAGTTGACCAACAGCTATTTTGGGTACAGGGTTTTTAGTCGCTTTAATTAATTTGATGAGATTTGGTTCTAAATTATAGCCACTATAGAGAATAAGATTAGCTTGCTCAATGGCTCTACGATCTTCCGGCTTTGGTTTATAAACATGAGGATCGGCACTAGGATCAATTAAGCAGGTGAGGTTAACTGTATTCCCCGCAACTTGTCTGGTTAAGTCACATAATATACTTGTTGTTGCTACGACTTTGGGAAGATTCTCATTTACCTGGGTATCAGTTTGAGTAAATGTAGTTCTTGCAGCTTGATTTCCACACCCAAAAAATCCAATCGTCAAAGCAAGAAAAATGACTCTGAAGGAATTAGTTGATAGTAATTTTTTTGACATCCTCACCTCATACTGGATATATAAAAAAATAATCATTATCAGTAACAGATTAGTGAAATATCAGGGGTAAGCCTTCAACAAGGAAGAAGTTAAAGTTTAAGGCAAGAGGGGCAAGCTTTCGGCTAGGAAAATTGTATAAGGTGAAGAGGAATTAATAGACTCTCTCCTTTCACACTTTCTTTTTACCCAGCGCACATTCAGCAATTTGTGCTTAGTGAAGCAATAGTGCGGTTTGATAGGCAAAATGTTAGTTAATTTCACGCGACAGACTGGAAAACTGGTAGAGCTAATAGCACAATAATAAAAGCGATGCTGGGAAGCCTCCGGTAAGGAGTGGAATGTTGTTCTCTCACCGAAATTAAAGGGGCTGTGCCATTGCGCTTACTGCCGCAAAGATCGCAAATTGACTGGGATTATCAAGTTAATGTATGGAATGTAGTAACGCTGGGGCTTATTGAGCATACGGGTTGATTTCGCAAACCGAGTCGTGAATCTAAGGCAATTGTAGCTGTGGTTTTGTGAGGTGTGAGCATATAGTTGTTACAAAATTTGCGAATTGGCGATTTTTTGATTCATGCCCAAAAAATCTAAAATATAAAATTCGTAGTCAAGTATATAGAAAAATTCCTCAAAGCTGATATTGGTGAAGATAAACAATGGTGATTTTAGTTATCCTCGTTAATACCCTCATTTCGCTAATACTACTCTATGTGGCTTGGCGGATGTGGCAACTTAAGCAGCAGCTAGCATACATAGCAGATAGATTAACTGTCTATGAAATTTGTACCCATAGAGCCTTGAATCAAGCACCCGAAAATATTTATCTCAGCCAGGAGAATATTTATCAGTTCCGGCAGAAAAATCAAGGGCTACAAATACAAATCCAACAAGTGCGGCAAATTATCAGTCTACTTTTGCAAGGGCAGCAAATCTGGCAGCGTTATTTTCGGAGGCGACAGTTAATATCCGGGAAAAGAACTGTTGCAAAATGAGTTATATCAAGTTCACATGAACATTTATAATTAGGTCTGACACGAGGGCGTAAAGATCGGGTGGCATAGGGAGGGAAGCAGGAAGTTTTTAATTATAAGTAACTAATGGTTTTAATATTTAATGAATAAAAGCAACATTTTTGGCTGATATTTTGTCACGATAGATTAACTGAATAAAATCGGTGGAGTCTTGCAAGGAGAGAAAACCCACCTAAAATAGGTGTAAGGAGAGAAACAACAACATGTCTAATAACCGTTCTGGAGTATTTATTGGCGGTTTTATGCTGGGAGCTACCATCGGTGCGTTAACCGGTTTGCTCGTGGCTCCACGCACAGGGCGCGAAACGCGTAAAATTTTGAAAAAATCTGCTGATGCTATCCCAGAATTAGCAGAAGATTTATCAACGAGTGTGCAAATCCAAGCAGATCGTCTTTCTGCCAGCGCACTAAGGAATTGGGATGAGACTTTAGATCGATTACGGGAAGCGATCGCAGCAGGTGTAGATGCCACTCAGAAGGAAAGCCAAATCTTAAAGCGGCAAACATCTGCTGAAAACTCAGATTATCTTCCCCAGCAATTAGAACGCTCATAAATGACATTATCGTGATTGACCCCCTGTTTTGGTTGGGACTCTCCTTACTTTTAGTCGCCACAAGCTTGACTGCGGTTTTAGTGGCGGCAATACCGGCTTTGCAAGAGTTAGCACGCGCGGCTCGCAGTGCAGAAAAGCTATTTGATACCCTCTCACGGGAGTTACCGCCCACTCTAGAAGCTATTCGTGTGACTGGTTTGGAAATCACTGACTTAACTGATGATGTCAGTGAAGGTGTAAAAAGTGCCAGTCAAGTAGCTAAACAAGTCGATCAAAGTCTTGATAGTGCAAGGATTCAGGCTCAAAATCTGCAAGTAGGCACACGTAGTATCTTTGTTGGCGCAAAAGCTGCTTGGAGAAACTTCACCCGCCAGAAACCCACGAGGCGAAATAGCGATCGCTTGCCAAACAATGAACAACCACCACTAACGTTGCGAGAACGAGAAATGCTCAGGCAAGAAAATCGCCGGATAAAAACGGAACTATATCGCACTCATGAGGGTTACAACGACGCTGCTAACTGGGAAAGCAATTTTGATGACGAAGATTGAATTCATTGGGAATGGGAAGATCGAGGAGAAATAAGCGATCCCCAATGCCCGATTACCAAAAACGCTTTGCTTTGATCCCTTACATTAGAGTAAAGTAAACAAGTGTAAAGAACTATCATTTTTCCCGTACTCTTTTACAACAACTTGTTCGCTTCTACCGTTGATATTTGTATAAAAACGTCCATGCAATCTTGTTTTTGGCGAAGAATTCTCGTATCTATTGCAGTATTTTTCCTGGCTGGGTCAATTTGGGTGATGCATTCTCCGCCAGCACTGGCTTATGACAATCCTGAGTTACTCCCTGACACCTTTACTCCAGTTGTAGACTTAGCTAAATCTCTGCCTGTGCTGCAAGAAGAAAAGCTTGTCAAAGATTTAGAACAGTTTGAAGCCGATACGGGCTGGAAACTGCGAGTATTGACCCAGTATGACCGCACCCCAGGTCGGGCAGTTATAAAATATTGGGGTTTGGATGACAAAAGCATTCTACTAGTTGCCGATTCTCGTGGCGGTAACATCCTCAGTTTTAGCGTCGGTGATGCTGTTTATAAATTTTTACCCAGAACATTCTGGATAGAACTGCAAACCCGCTTCGGTAATTTGTACTTTGTCCGCGAACAAGGCGAAGACCAAGCGATTCTGCAAGCTTTAGAATCCGTTAAAGGCTGTTTGCTCAAAGGTGGTTGCAATGTTGTTCCCGGATTGCCACGAGAGCAATGGATTCTCACCTTGATTACCTCAGTCATTGGTGGGATAATCTGTGGATTTGCAGCCCAACCCCGCGAGAAAGGACAAGTTTTTGCTTGGCAATGGGCTTTAATTTTCTCACCTTTGTGGGGAATCCTATTTATCGCCTTTGGTATTGGGCCAGTGGTGACGCGCACAAGCGACTGGCTACCTCTAGTTCGCAATATCTCTGGCTTTATTATCGGTGTTTTGGTTGCCTACCTATCTCCTATTTTCAGTCGGCCTTCTTCTAGTAATGAGTTATGAGTGCTGAGTTAGAAGTTATGAGTTTTTAATTAACTTATAACTCCTAACTCCTAAATGCCTGAAGCTGATAAGCTGAAAGCTAATATTTAAGAAGCTCAACAAAAATGGAATGGCACGTAACTGATGCTCAAAGTTTAGCAATCATTGATAATGAAATTGAAAATCATGTTCTTTCACCCGCAGAATACGAGATTGTGCGTCGGGTAATATACTCTACAGCTGACTTTGAGTATAAGTCTTTGATTCGTTTCTCTGAGCGTGCCTTGCAAGCAGGAGCGGCAGCACTAGCCGCCCGTACCACGATTGTGGTAGATGTGCCGATGGTACAAGTAGGTATTGCCTACGAAATTCAAAACACCTTTGCTAATCCGGTGTATTGCAGCATGGAAGCTTTGACACGACCTCAAAAAGAAAAAACTCGGGCAGCTTGGGGAATCGAAACCTTAGCAAAGCGTTATCCAGAGGGCATTTTTGTAGTAGGTCAAGCGCAAACAGCACTAACAGCACTAGTAGATTTAATTGAAGCTGAAGAAATTAGACCTGCTTTGATAATTGCGACTCCAGTGGGATTTGTTGATGTTGATGAAGCGAAGGGGCGTTTACAAGACTCCCTAGTGCCTCATATTACCATTGAGAGTCGCAAAGGTAATGCAGTTGTAGCAGCTGCGATCGTTGATGGATTGGTAGACTTGGCTTGGCAAGCCTATGGACAAGATAGAAATCGGGGAAATTAGGAAAGTCGATTATATTGTACTCTTTATGGAAAATAGTATTTAAAATTACTGAAGATCCTGATATTTTTGTTAAGTAGTGCCGAGAAAGGAGCCTTTTCTTGTGGTAATTCAAGGTTTCAGATTAAGCGCATATCTTGCAATTCCCGTGGTGTTGAGTTTTTTGGTTGAGGGAGACAAGATAAAAGTATCTTCAATTGAAAACCTTCGCCAGGTATCCACTAACAAGGAAATTATCCTACCCAGTCGTGAGCTAATCAGCACTAAGACGAGTCCGAAAACATACTATGTTAGTGGTAATGGAAACGACAAAAATAGCGGACTCTCCACTTCATCCGCTTTTAGGACAATTCAAAGGGCAGCAAATCTGACTAACCCTGGCGATACAGTATTGATTATGAACGGAGTATACACAAATTCCGCTCAAGCTGGGAGTGCAGTAACTATTCAACGTTCTGGAACTGCAAAATCATGGATTAGGTATAAAGCATATCCTGGTCATTTTCCAAAAATTCAACATAATACATGGAACGGTATTCTGATTTCAAAGGGAGCTTCATATATCGAACTCAATGGGCTGGAGGTGATAGGGAACAATGCCAACATCACCCTTGATTATGCATTAAGTCAGAAGACTAATAGATCGAATCGGTTTACAAGCGGAAACTGCATAAACATTGACGGACGAACCAATGGTCATGTTCATCACATAAATATTGTGAACAACAAAGTGCATGGCTGTGGAGGAACAGGTATCGCAGTAATTGAGGCTGATTATGTGAAGGTGGATAAGAATACTGTATTCGATAATGCCTGGTATGGTGTTTATGGTGGTAGTGGTATCTCAATGTTGCACAATTGGAATTCTGACAGCAACCGGGGATACAAGATGTTTGTTACCAACAACAAGACCTATAACAATCGCATGTACATCCCTTGGATTGAAGTCGGTAGGATCACAGATGGTAATGGCATTATTATCGATGGTTCCAGGAATGAGCGACAAGACTCAAAGTTGGATGCATATATAGGGCGTACTTTAGTTAAAAACAATCTTGCATTTAATAATGGTGGTTCAGGCATTCATTCATTTTTAAGCGATCGTATTGATATTGTAAATAACACGGCTGTTTTAAATAATCAGAGTCCAGAAATTAAGGGAGGACAGATATTTGCCCATACCTCATCTGATGTCAGAATTCTAAATAATATTCTCTATGCTTTTCCTGGTAAGGATATTAACGTTAACACTAAAAATCAAAATGTTGTTTATGACTATAATATCTATATCAATACTTCTAAGATAAGTGTTAAAGGGCCTCACGATATTGTTGCAGATTCCAATTTCTTAAAAAAGTATCCCACTCTAGAGAAAACATCTCGCGATTGGAAATCGCGGCTAGATAAACAAAACCCGCCAACACGGATGTATGTAGAGCCGAAGTCAGCAGGTTTTGTTTGCGGGACAGTCACCTATCGTTTGAAAGGGAAGCTTATAAAGGTGGGATGCTCTCTGTAAAATACGGACATCGTTTGGTCAACTATCCATACAGCAGTTTGGTTTTTAAATGGGTACAAAACGTAGGACTCAAAATCACAGATAAAAAGTTTCTATCATCTGCCTCAAAACCCTTAACTTTGTACTTCATGTAAAGGAAAACTACTAAGTTCCCACCCCAGTCGTGAGGTAGGGTAGGTGGGAATCTTTTACTCCTCTACTCTCCGCCGCCGGCGACGCGGCTTTTGTTGTTGGTCTTCACGCAAGCGGCGACCGACTTCATTAAAGAAATCCCGCCGCAGATAAGGATAATCGCTAATCCACAAATCACGACTGGGAATGTATATATCGCTGAATTGTTCAATGCTGCTCAAATCTGCGCGATTTGACAGCACTACCATTTCGGCAATTTGACCGCGAGTAATAACTTTGTGGGCAGGACGTAATGGTGCTACAAATTCAATGCTAAACCCTGTTTCATCACCCACCTCTAAGTTAATCTGTTTTTCTCGGTTTTCTATAATCACCAATTCGCCTTTGTTGTTGACTGTTTCGGTTTTACCCATCAATTGGTCTGTAATCCACCAATCTAGAACTCGACCCCGGAAAAAGCCGCCATACTTGTAACGGCGGCATTGCAAATTCCGCATACTTGCTTGAAACACTGGATACCACAACCAAAAAAAAGCGCTAACTATGCCCAGCACAAATACTATTGAAGCAAAAGGAAGCTTAAAAACGACTGTTAAAAGCAAGATGGCAACTACGGCAACTACCGAAATTAACAGCCGTTGCAAAAAATTTGAGAATTTCCCCCAGTAGTACTTGTACTGCAAACCAGTGGCAATCAGGGGGATAACTTGTTCAAATTTCTGGCGAGTCAGTGGTACTAACATGAGTGCTGAGTGATGAATGCTGAATAGTGATGTTTAAAGTATCTTTTCTAATCCATATACTAACGACTTTAGCGCTAAGACTTTGCGAATCGCTAGTAGCACTCCTGGCATATAGCAAGCGCGATCGCTCGTATCATGTCGTAAAGTATAAATCTGTCCGGCTGCGCCAAAAATAACTTCTTGATGGGCAATCAATCCTGGCAAGCGCACGCTATGGATTCTAATCCCTTCATTTGCTACACTTCCTCTTGCTCCTGCTAATTTTTCCGTTTCTTCTACAAGAGCAGGGTTAAAAGTTTTACCCAATTCTCCTAGTAACTGCGCCGTTTGAATGGCAGTACCACTGGGAGCATCAGCTTTTTGGTTGTGATGCAGTTCGATAATTTCCACGTGGTCAAAATACTTTGAGGCTGCGATCGCGGCTTGTTGCAACAGTACCATGCCAATGGAGAAGTTCGGAATAATTAGACAACCTGTGCTAGCTTTGTCGGCAAAGTCTGCCAAATCTTGAATTTGTTCTGGACTTAACCCAGTGGTGCCAACTACTGGACGAATACCGTAAGCGATCGCACTACGAATATTGTCATAAACGGAATCTGGGTGAGTAAAGTCTACAATCACCCCTGGAGGAGAGTGTCTGTCGCCAGCTACATACCCTAACATTGGTTCCAATTGATTGGTAATTGGCACTTCCAGAGGTTCGCTTAAACCCGCTAACTCTCCAGCGTCTTTATCTTGATGTTCCAAACTGTGGTCAATTGCACCCACTAGGTTTAAGTCAGGCGCTTGTGCCACCGCCTTAATCACCTCACGGCCCATTTTACCAGCAGCACCGTTGACAATAACCGGGATAGGAGCTTGATTCGTCATAGGTCGAGAAATACTTTTTGAGCTAACAAAGGAATTGTAAAGACTTTAGCGATCTAGTAGCTAGCTTCTCAGGGACTTCCAACTAAAAAAATATCCCATCGCTTTGTAGGCAGGGAGCAGGGGGAGGAATAATCGTGTTAAGTCTAGAAATTGGGATAATTTATTTTTTTGATACATTTAGTCAGTACAATAGCGATCGCGCCCCTTATGTTTGGCATTGTATAGGGCTTGATCGGCGGAAAGGATGAGTGTATGTGGCTTGATGTTGCAAGTGGGTATAATAGAACTAATACCTAAACTAAGTGTGACAATATCGTTAATATCAGAGTTTGCATGGGGAATAGCTTTATTGTGAATTGCTTGTTGAATACTTTCTGCTACTGCGATCGCTCCTACTAAGTCAGTATTGGGGAGGAGTACTGAAAATTCTTCTCCTCCGTAACGCGCTACTAAATCAGCAGGACGACGAACCATCTCTTGCATTGTTTGCGCGATCGTAATTAGACAATCATCGCCTCCAAGATGTCCATAGTAGTCGTTGTAAAGTTTGAATTTATCAACATCGCATAAAATCAGTGATAGGGGTTTTTGCTCTCGTGCAAGGCGTTTCCATTCTGCTTGCAGTCGTGCATCGAAGCAGCGACGGTTAGCCACCTTAGTCAAACCATCTAGATTTACCAGTTGTTCTAATTTCTGATTTGCATCTTCTACTTTTTCTTTAGCAATTACTAACTCTGCTGTTCTCTCTTGTACCCGTTGTTCCAAAGTTTCAAAAGATGTTTGTAACTGAAGTGCCATGTTGTTAAACGATTTCGCCAGTTGACCTATTTCGTCTTTTGAGCTTATTTTGGCGCGGATATCTAAGTTACCTCCGGTAAACTGGAAAACTATATTGGTAAGATAAATTATTGGTTTTGTTAGCAGTTCCCCAATAGCAAAAGCGATGATTGTCACTGCTGAAGCGATAAATGCAAATAGAAACATTGCATCACGAATTTGCTTTTCTACAGGTGCTAAAGCAATAGCAAGAGGCTGTGCAAACAACACAGACCAAGGTTGATATTTTAAACGAGCGATCGCAATCAGATTAACCTGATTACCTGTTCCTGATAAAGGTGCAATTAAAGACGATTGATCATTATCCAATGCTTGCTGAAGTTTTAACTCATTAGTTGCCAATTCCTTGATAGGAGAATTAGACAAACGCCCTTCCCTTTGTAATTGAGTTACCACATGCAAAGGCAGAGGCGTAATGGATTTAAAAAGCAGTTTTGGTGCAATACTATGGGCTAGATAAATATTATTTTCATCTAAAAGAATAGCAAAAGATTTTTTTCCAGACCGTTCAGTTTCTCGATTTACTAACTGTTGAACAACAGTAGCATTGTATGAGACACGCAATACACCTAATATATCTCCTTTGGCATTGCGAACCGGACTGCTAAAACAGAGAGTAACAAGGTCAGTAATTTTCGGCGCTCGCTTCATGCTAGAAACAAAGGAGAACTGAGTTTGCAGTGGTTTCTTAAAATAATCTTGAACTGATTCATCTTTGCTAATGTCAAGTGTACGTGTATCTAATACATTTTTCCCCTTTAAGTCGAGCAAAGCATAAGAGATAATATTCAGCATATCTTTGCGACTGAGACGAATTAATGTTTCCATCGCCAATTGCATTTCGGGGCTGTCATCTCGCTGTTTTGGAGTGAGGCTGAGGTAGCGTGCCAAACCTGGTAAAAGCGCCTCTACACGCACGGCATTGAGATTTGCATCAATAAAAGCATCTATTCTGTTACTGGTTTCGTTAGCCGCCGCAGATAGGGCTTGTTGAGCGTTCTCAGTTAGTGCTTTTTCAGTTGTCTGTTTGTTGATAAATGCCAATAACAGCAACGGAATCAAAGCAACAATGAGAAATGAAGCGATCAACTTTGTACGGATGCTACCCAAAAGAGATTGCTGCATGGCATTAAATTAGGAAGTAGAGTTCAAGAAGGAAGAATTAAACAAACTTTTTAGCTCAGGAATGCGCGTCACGTTTCCAGCACGAATAAAAAAATCTGCATATATCTTGGCAGTTTTGTAAATGGAATTAGGGTTACTAGATTGAAATAATTTTTGATTTTCACCTAAATTAGTTAAGTTTACTCCATCTAAAGAAAGTGTACTAGTAGGAATTTTTAACGCTTTGCTGACGATCGCATTTCCTTCTTGAACATTTGCCTTCCAGTACGCCGAGGCTTGCAGCCATCCTCGCACAAATGCCCGAATGTCTTCGGGGCGATCGCGGACTGTATCACCGCGAAAAATAATCATATCTACAATCAAGCCAGGAGTTTGTTTGCTGGTAAATATGATATGTCCTCCTAATTTAATAACTTTAGAAAGATGAGGTTCCCAAGTGTGTCCGGCTTGAATAACATTATTTTTCAGTCCTTGAGGAATTTCTAAAGCCTCTAATTTAACCAACTTCACATCATCGCTGGTTAAGTTGGCACTTTTAAACATCTCAGTCACGAAAACTTCACTAAAACCGCCTAGATTTGCGCCTAGTTTTTTCCCTTTCAAGTCAGTGACGGTTTTAATTTGTGATTGGGCAACTACCACATCTGCTCCTGTTGATTCATCTATAACTAGCACACCTTGTATATCTGGATTTGTGGTACTCAAGATGATAATACTTCCTATAGATAATGAAATACCGTCATACTTACCTGCACTGAAGTTTGCTTGTTCCAATTTGTTGTATAGTTTATAAATCATTTCTACATCTACACCTTGAGCTTTGAAGAATCCTTTCTCTTGAGCAATGATACCTGGATACTCCCCAATGAAAGATCCAAATTGTACTTTCAAGGGAGGATGTTTGAATTCGGTTGGTGCCCAAGCGTGACAAGCAAATAGTAAACAGGTGGTAATCAGAAAAATACTAATGTGTCTAAATAGTTTAAACATAGAAAACTTTGCCAATAATATAAGCGTAAATTTGAGTTTCGTATTTGGGGACAATTAGCGATCATCTCTCTTTTCTCGCCCAAATAAGATGATAGTAAAGTCAATACAAAATCTGTTTTTGAGAAAATAGACCTCTTGCAAAAGTCGCTAAATCCTATCGTGTATACAGAAGCAACCCTGAGTGAGTTTCTAGCCAAGAAAGATGGATTGAAGAAGAGGCAAGGGAGATAATTTCACACCGCTTCATCAGTAAGTTCATACACCAGGGAGTATTTGTCAACATCTAGTCAACATCTAATGGCTCATCCGAAGCGTCCCTGTTGGTGGGAGAATAATAACGATAAATTATCCAAGCCTGGTGTTGTCTCCAGCCCAAAGGAATCTGTATAAATGTGGAAACGAATTGTATTAATTTTGCTATTGGTGTTGAGTTTCAGCCTAAGTAATTCTGATGTAGCGGCGGCGGCGGGACTCAAAAGCTTTATAGACTCTAGTGATGGCTATCAGTTTTTATATCCTAACGGCTGGCTGCAAGTTAAAGTTGCTAACGGCCCAGATGTGGTTTTCCACGATTTGATTGAGGTGTCTGAAAATGTTTCTGTTGTGATTAGCCCAGTTCCAGAAGGCAAAACTTTGTCAGAATTAGGAACGCCAACAGAAGTAGGATATAAGTTAGGAAAAGCTGCCCTTGCGCCTCCTGACTCTGGTCGTTCGGCTGAATTAGTCAATGCCGCAGAGCGAGAAGTAGACGGTAAAACATATTACCTTTTAGAGTATGAGGTTAAACTCGCCAATAAACAGGAACGGCACAACATCGCCAGCGTCGCTGTTAGTCGTGGTAAACTTTTTACCCTCAACGCCTCAATTCCTGAAAAACGCTGGCAGAGAGTTAAAGGAATGATTGATGAGGTTGTAAATTCTTTTTCTGTTTATTAATTGGGGAATAGGGAGTGGGGGATAGAGAAGAAATTTAATCACCTATGCCCCATACCCAATTAACAAGTTTTTTATAAATTTTACTTATGAAAATTCCACCTTTTGTACTTGCTTCAGCTTCGCCAGCCCGTCGCCGCTTGCTGCAAACTGTTGGTATTGAACCGATAGTTCGAGCTAGTGATTTTGATGAGTCGCAAATCCAATTAAGCGAACCAGCAGAATTGGTCAAAACTCTTGCTCAATATAAGGCAGAAACTGTAGCCCCACAGTTTGAATCGGCTTTGATTATGGGTTGTGATTCAGTTTTGTTTATGAATGGTGAAATTCATGGCAAGCCAGCAGACATTTCGGAAGCGATCGCTCGTTGGCAGATAATGCAAGGTAGCTTTGGTGACTTGTACACAGGTCACGCCTTAATTGACCCATACCAAAACCGCACAATAGTCAAGTCTCAAGTTACAAGAGTTTACTTTGCTCAAATGAGCGATCGCGCCATCAAAGCCTATGTTGCCACAGGTGAACCCCTCAAATGTGCTGGAGCCTTTGCTATTGAAGGTTTTGGTAGTTTCTTTGTCGAAAAAATTGAAGGCTGTCACAGCAACGTAATCGGACTCAGTTTACCCCTACTGCGACAGATGCTAGGAGAATTAGGATACGATGTCACTGATTTCTGGCAATAGTCCCTTGTCTAAAGTTATTAACCAATGACAAATGACAAATGACAAATGACAAACAACAGGTTGTAGACTGAGCATTAGATCGCATTCCCAACTAGCTTATGTCATTTACTTCTATGCCCTCGCTGCGTGAGCAACAACATCCCCTAATTCGTCAGCTAGCTGATTGTATTGAGGCAGCTTGGCATCAGCACCTGGATCTATCGCCCTACCATTTGCCTGATGAGTTGGGGTATGTGGAAGGTAGACTAGAAGGCGAAAAACTAACGATTGAAAACCGTTGCTATCAAACGCCCCAGTTTCGGAAAATGCATTTGGAACTGGCGAAAATCGGAAATATGCTGGATATTTTGCACTGTGTCATGTTTCCGCGTCCAGAATACAACCTACCGATGTTTGGTTGCGATTTAGTAGGGGGTAGAGGTCAAATTAGTGCAGCGATCGCAGACCTTTCTCCTATCCAAGCAGAGCGCACCTTACCAGAATCTTATACTACAGCACTGACACAGCTAAAAGTGCTTAACTTTTCCCAACCCCGTGAATTACCAGAATGGGGAAATATTTTTTCGGATTTCTGCATATTTGTGCGCCCTAGTTCCCCAGAAGAAGAAGCAATGTTTCTGTCGCGGGTGCGAGACTTTTTAGACATTCATTGTACCCAAGCGATCGCTTCTAATCCAGTTTCAGTTGAACAAGTTACACAAAATCTCGCCGGACAACACAACTACTGCACCAAACAGCAGCAAAACGATAAAACCCGTCGCGTACTAGAAAAAGCCTTTGGCCCAGCTTGGGCAGAAAATTATATGACCACAGTTTTATTCGATCTCCCAACTTAATCATCTTCCCATCTCACCTATCTGTAGGTTCTGTTACGTTTTCGCATAACAGATAAATGTAGAATTCATTCAACGAGAGTTTAATGGAGTCCCAAAACAGCAACAGGGAAAATAGTCAGGTCTTTGAAGCAAATATCACAAAATGGTTTGTTGTCTTGGTAGGTGCAAGCAACTAGCTCTGCTAATTCATTGACCAGAAAGTTAAGGAAACTCTGATGTTAGGAATGCTCAAGTTGACAGACATTTTTTAGTTAGTTAATCATTCATTCACTTAAGGAAGACTAGTTTTTGTAACAAGATTGTATCCAAAAAAGGCAACAGTCTATTTTTGATGTTTCTTTTCAATTTTGTGACTAACTGTAGTCGTAGTGAATGTAGCAGTACAGTACCGCATCATACCAATTTGGAATTTTGTGTAGAAATGTGATACATAGCGTCTCTACATCTAGATTCATCGTGCTTGTGAATTCTGCTAATTCCCATTGCACTCATGTCTCAATAATACTCAGAGTTATTGAATAGCCAGCTACTATAGCGCTTCTTGGTTTCAATACATACCTAACCCTCCAGCCTTTCCCTGCTAGCGTTGGGGAGTAAGCCTCAAAGCCTCTCTCCTAAAAGCAGAGAGGTAAGTGTGTTGCATACAAAAGAAGACATGCTATAGAAAACACCATTTTGTAAAGCCATAGTGTTGAGCGTTCCATTAGGCAATGGATTTTAAGCCATACCCAGCTTTAAACCACTGTTGTTTGTCCTAAAGCAGCTGGCTGTTGATTAAAAACCCTTTTATTTTACTTCCATCAGCACAATTCAGGTAAACGGGCAACATACTATGTCAAGGGTGACTGAAAAGCCAAAGCCAACTGAGCAGGCACTTAATCAAGAACAACCTAAGATTTGGTGGGGTATCGCTGTAGCTGTGCCAGTAGTAATCGCTGCTGGGATACTAGGTACAGCGAAAATTGAGCAGCTGAAAAAACTCTCTACACCCGCACCCGTAATGCCATCTACCAATAGCATTAGTGCTGTAGGGCGTTTGGAACCGCGAGGCGAAGTTGTTAAATTATCCGCCCCATCATCGGGATTAGCGCCATCATCACGAATTCAGCAACTTCTGGTGAGAGAGGGTGAACAGGTAAAGCAAGGCCAAATTGTGGCAATTTTGGATAACCGCGATACCCAAATAGCCGGACTAGAAGAGGCAAAAGCCAAAGTGCAAGAATCTCGTGCGAATTTAGCGCAAGTCAGGGCTGGATCTCCAAGAGATATTCAAGCTCAAAGAGCAGTTGTTGCTCGCTTACAAGCGCAGTTTATTGGCGAAAGGGATGGTCAACAAGCAACGATCGCGCGGATTGCAGCCCAGTTAAGTGGAGATAAACTTGTCCAACAAGCTACAGTAAATCGCCTAGAAGCTGAACTCAGCGGGCAAAGAGAAACTCTGAGAGCAACGCTTACGCGGATTAAAGCCCAACAGCGCAATGCCCAAGTTGATGCTGGACGCTATGATTTTTTATACAAAGAAGGTGCGATTTCTCAGCAAGAGCGGGATAGTAGACGTTTGAGTGCAGTAACTGCTAATCAGCAAGTGGCTGAAAGCCAAGCTACCCTCAAGCAGACATTAGCAACTGTACGACAGCAACTTGCTGAGGCTAGAGCTAACCAAATACAAAATTTAGCAACTTTGCAACAGCAGCTAATTGAAGCCAAAGTTAACCGTGACAAAACTTTAGCAACTTTGCAAAGACAAATCGATGAAGAAAAGGCCAAACTGAGCAGAATAATGGATGTGAGTCCTACCGATGTGCAAGTAGCGCAAGCTCAAGTTAGTAATGCGATCGCAAATGTCAGAAAAGCCGAAGCAGAACTAAGGTTAAGCTACGTTCAAGCACCAATCGCTGGAGAGATTTTAAAGGTTTACACCAAGTCAGGCGAAGCCATAGGTGCAAATGGTATTGCTGAAATTGGACAAACCAGCCAAATGTATGTGATTGCTGAAGTCCCTGAAGACAGTATTGGTAAAGTGCGGATTGGTCAAAACGCCACTATCAACAGCGATAATGGAGCATTTAGCGGCGAATTAAAGGGAACTGTCACTGAAATTGGCAGAAAAATTGGTAAAAAAGACGTGCTGAATACAGATCCAGCAGCAGATGTGGATGCCAGAGTAGTAGAAGTGAAAATTGCTCTGCCTTCAGAAGATAGCCAGAAAGTTTCTGGTTTAACTTACGCTAAAGTTGTTGTCGAAATTAATAATTAACCAAGTTATAGATGAACAGTATTACCAATTTGTGATTTGATATTTTGGATTGGTAATCTTCTTAATTAGGCTGTTTCATCCATTTTCAACATTCTATAAATTTGATAGAAGCGTCAATTCTTGCGGCTCTTTCTAAATCTCTGCTACAAAACCAAATTACGAATTATTCTAACTGTGCTTGGATGCATATAAAATGAATCAAAAAATACCTCTGTCGTGGCTACAACTAACAAGAGAAAAAACTCGACTAGCTGTAGCTTTGGCAGGAATTGCCTTTGCTGATATCTTGATGTTTATGCAACTCGGCTTTCGAGATGCTTTGTATTATAGTAACGTTCGATTTCATAGCAGCTTGCAGGGCGATATTGTTTTAATTAACAGTCAATCTAGTGCTGTTTTGGCAATGAGGAGCTTTTCTCAAAGACGGTTATATAAAGCTTTAGATTTACCCGCAGTCCAATCAGTACATCCTATATATTTGGACTTTACAATCTGGAAGAATCCTATAACAGGTCGTCCTCGTAGTATCCTGATATTTGGAATGAACCCAGAAACTAATATAGTTAACTTACCTGGCGTTCAGGAAAATTTAGATAAACTTAAACTGCCTGATGTAGTTCTATTTGACCGTTCTTCTAGGGTAGAATATGGGCCCATTGCTGCTACTTATGACCAAGGAAAGACCGTAACAGCAGAAGTACGAAGGCGGCAAATTAAAGTAGGGGGATTATTTACATTAGGTGCATCATTCGGCGCAGATGGAAATTTGATTACAAGTGATGTTAACTTTCTGCGAATATTCAGTAATCGTCAACCAGGATTAATTGATATTGGACTGATTAGATTAAAACCAGGAGCCGATGCTGAAGTTGTTACCCAAGAGTTACGAAAATATTTACCTAAAGAGGTAAATGTTTTGACAAAACAAGAGTTTATTGAATTTGAGCGGAATTATTGGGCAAATAGTACAGCTATTGGCTTTATTTTCACATTAGGGACTGTCATGGGTTTCATTGTAGGAACTGTGATTGTTTATCAAATTCTTTATACAGAAGTTGCAGATCATTTAGCTGAGTACGCTACTCTTAAGGCAATAGGTTATACACAAAATTATTTGTTAATGGTTATTCTTCAAGAAGCTTTGCTATTAGCAGTTTTAGGATATTTCCCTGGAATTATTTTTTCATTATTTATGTATAGTAGCGCGAGAGATGCAACACTACTACCAGTTTTTATGAGTTTCGATCGTGCTGTAATGGTGTTGATTTTAACCATGTTAATGTGTATTATTTCCGGTGCGATCGCAGTCCGCAAATTACGTTCCGCCGATCCAGCAGATATCTTTTAATTAATTTAATCTTAATTAAAATTTCCCATTAATAAATACCACTTATGATTGATGGTTAAGAAAACCTAATTTCTGATTCAACCTCCAGTTCAATTTTGGAAATTCTAACTTATAACTTACAAAAATATGATGGAAAAAGAACCTGTAATTGCCATTAAAAATCTCAATCACTACTATGGTAAAGGATCGCTGAAAAAACAGATATTATTTGACATCAACCTAGAAATTTATTCAGGCGAAATTGTAATTATGACCGGGCCATCCGGTTCAGGTAAAACCACATTACTGAGCTTAATTGGTGGTTTGCGGTCTGTACAAGAAGGAAGTTTGAAATTTTTAGGTGAAGAACTCGTTGGTGTCAGTCAAAACAAACTGGTACAGATGCGACGCAACATCGGTTATATTTTCCAAGCTCACAATTTGCTAGGGTTCTTGACCGCAAAGCAAAATGTGCAAATGGCAGTCGAGTTGAACAATAATATTTCTCAAACAGAAGCAGTAGCTAAATCAAAAGCCATGCTGGGGTCAGTTGGTCTAGAAGAACGAGTTGATTACTACCCAGACAATCTTTCTGGTGGACAAAAACAAAGAATTGCGATCGCCCGCGCCCTAGTGAATCGCCCTCCACTAGTACTAGCAGACGAACCAACAGCCGCATTAGACAAACAATCAGGACGCGATGTTGTCGAAATAATGCAGAGTCTAGCCAAAAATCAGGGAACCACGATCTTATTAGTTACACACGACAACCGCATTTTAGATATAGCCGATCGCATCGTAGAAATGGAAGATGGTCTTTTAACTCGTAATTCTTCAAATACAATAATTCAGTCATAACTCTCCCATCAGAAATTACAACTCATAAATAATTCCTCTTTTGTCTGTGTTGCGCCAGGTGCTACAACGGGGGGAACCCCCGCAACGCACTGGCAACTCTATTGCCTCTGTGGTTCGATAAAATACTTTGAAACCGCAGAGGCACAGAGAACGCAGAGATTTTAAGAGTCGCATCTGTCCTTTTTGCGTTACAAAATATTAAGCAAGGGAAATGCACATCCCTCAAGTCCAGTAGCAAGGCTGCGAGTCTCAATTAGAATCAGTCAGCCCTGCTAATATTCAAATATGGTAATTAAATGCAGCAATTAAACACCAAATTGACTCTCAGCATATTTTGGCGGCAATGGTTGGCGTTCCTACTTGGAATTATTATATGGTGCGTGGCTAATCCTGCACTAGCAGTAAGCTGGACTCATCCACTGTCATTTAGTAATGCAGAGTTGTCAAGACGTGATTTTTCTGGTGAAAGTTTGCAAGCTGCGGAGTTTTCTAACGCCAACATGGAACTGGCTAATTTTTCAAATGCTGATTTGCGGGGAGCAGTTATGAGTGCTTCTGTGATGACAAAAGCAAATCTCCACGGAGCGGATTTAACTAATGCAATGGTCGATCAGGTAAACTTGACTAAGGCCGATTTGAGTGATGCAGTTTTCAAAGAAGCTCTTTTGCTCCGCGCCATATTTAATGATGTAAATATAGACGGTGCAGATTTTACAGATGCAATTTTGGATCGGGCACAAATCAAAGAACTGTGTCAAAAAGCCAGTGGTGTGAATTCCAAAACAGGCGTGCAAACTCGTGATTCTTTAGGATGTCAATGAAACGTGTTGGTGTAATTGGTGGCGGACAACTTGCCTGGATGATGGCGGATGCAGCACAGAAGCTAGGAGTAGAATTAGTAGTACAAACTCCAAGCGTTCACGATCCGGCCGTGTCAATCGCTCAAGAGACTGTTTTCGCCCCAGTTGATGACGCAAATGCTACAGAAATATTAGCTCAAAAATGCGATGTCATCACCTTTGAAAACGAATTTGTTAACCTGCAAGCTTTATCTCTTTTATCAGAAAAAGGCGTTTGTTTCCGTCCCAGATTAGAAGCTTTAGCTCCTCTTTTAGATAAATATCATCAGCGCTGCTACTTACGCGATTTGGGATTACCAGTTCCTCAATTTTTCGCCCTTGAGGAGGTAGAACATCTCCAATCAAAAATAGAATACCTCGGTTTTCCAGCAGTTCTCAAAGCCCGCCGCCACGGCTATGATGGTCAGGGTACTTTCATAATTCAGGATTTTGCTAATTTAGAGCAAAAACTAAGTTATGAAACCACAATAAAACCTTTAAATAAATCACTTTTTTTGTTAGAAGAATTTGTCCCTTTTGAAAGAGAACTAGCAATAATTGCAGCGCGTTCTGTGGAGGGAGAAATTGTCACTTACCCAGTGGTAGAAACTCAACAAGAACAACAAGTATGTCGGCGGGTAATTGCGCCTGCTGATATTACGCCTAATCAAGTAGCAGAAATCCAAGCGATCGCACATACTCTATTAAATAGCCTAGAAGTAGTGGGAATCTTTGGAATTGAGCTATTTCTCAGAGCTGATGGCAAAGTTTTGGTAAATGAAATTGCGCCCCGTACCCACAATTCTGGGCATTTTTCTCTTGACGCTTGCGAAACTTCTCAGTTTGAGCAACACCTCAGAGCAGTTTGTGGTTTACCTTTAGGGAATCCAGCTTTGCAGTGCGCTGGCGCTGTGATGGTTAATCTGCTGGGGTATGAAAATTCTCACAGCGATTACCACAGCCAGCGTCAAAAAATAGCAGAAATTCCCCAGGCGCATGTTCACTGGTACGGGAAGACAGAATCACGTCCTGGACGAAAGTTAGGACATGTTACCGTTTTGCTGGACGATCAAAATCGAGAATCGGCAAATGCGATCGCTCAGAAAGTAGAATCTATCTGGTATCCCAGGTAAATAGATCGGAAAGTTTCGATATTGAACACACAACATCTTTTGAAAAGCTATAATGAGTGAGTTGCACTACGACGTTGGTGACTGCCATCAAGTTTTTTGATCTATGCCTTTAATGACAAGGGAGTCAACTGTTCTCGTGGCAGTAAACCGGGCATGTACCCGGAAACTTTAAACGAGGAATTTAGGTTCCCACCTGGATAAACCCAGGTCATAAACTTAGGTAAAACGGCGTCGCGGTGAACTTAAAATTATTAGCTCCCAAAGTCAATTAGAACTTGGGAGCTTTAATTATTTCGATTAGTTTCAAATAAGCGAACTGACAGTAAAGATTGCCATATTTTTGGGAAACCTAGATATAAAAGTCTCAAGAATTAAGCCCTATGGTCAGCATTCCCGGATATCACGTTAGCAAAGAACTCTACAATGGTTCTCGAACCTTGGTTTATCGCGCTAATCGAGAAACTGACCAAAAATCTGTGGTGATTAAGCTGATGAAAACTGCTTATCCCAGTTTCAGCGAATTGATACAGTTTCGCAACCAATTCACCATCGCCAAAAATTTGAATCTACCTGGAATCATCCAAACCTACAGCCTAGAACCTTATCAGAATGGCTATGCATTAGTGATGGAAGACTTTGGGGGAATTTCTCTCAAAGATTATTTAACCTCTGACCAGACGCGATATATTGCATCTCTACAAGATTTTTTACTTTTAGCGATCGCACTGTGCAATACATTAGATATTCTAATTCGTCATCGGGTCATTCACAAAGATATTAAACCCGCCAATATTTTAATTAATCCCCAAACTAAAGAAATTAAGTTAATAGACTTTAGTATTGCATCTCTGTTGCCACGAGAAACTCAAATCTTGATGAGTCCTAATGTGTTAGAGGGGACACTTGGCTATTTATCACCAGAGCAAACTGGACGAATGAATCGGGGAATTGACTATCGGACTGATTTTTATTCTCTAGGTGTAACTTTTTACGAGTTATTAACAGGGGAATTACCATTTAAATCACACGACCCGATGGAATTGGTACATTGTCATATTGCCAAACTTCCGCTTTTAGTACATGAGATTAATCCGCAAATTGCGCCTGTACTCTCATCTATTGTTAGCAAATTGATGGCGAAAAATGCCGAAGACCGCTATCAGAGTGCATTTGGGCTGAAATATGATTTAGAAAATTGTTTGGCTCAACTCAAGGAGACGGGGAAAATTGTAAGTTTCCCAATTGCTCAACGGGATGTGTGCGATCGCTTTATTATCCCAGAAAAACTCTATGGTCGCAAGCATGAAGTTGAAACTCTGCTAAAAGCCTTTGATCGCGTTAGCAACAATCAGACGGAACTAATGTTAGTGGCTGGTTTTTCTGGTATTGGTAAAACTGCTTTGATCAACGAGGTTCACAAACCCATTGTCCGGCAACGGGGCTACTTTATCAAAGGAAAATTTGACCAATTTAATCGGAATATTCCTTTCTCCGCTTTTGTACAGGCGTTTCGAGACTTAATGGGACAATTGCTCAGTGAAAGTGATGTTCAATTGTCAACTTGGAAAAATAAAATTTTACAAGTGCTGGGGGATCAAGGGCAAGTCATTCTTGAGGTAATTCCCGAACTAGAACAAATTATTGGTCAACAACCACCTGCAACGGAAGTTTCACCAAGTGCGGCACAGAATCGCTTTAATTTACTCTTCCAAAAGTTCATTCAGGTATTCACTACAAAAGAACATCCATTGGTAATTTTCCTCGATGATTTGCAGTGGGCTGATTCTGCATCACTCAAGTTGATCCAGTTGTTGATGAGTGAATCAGGAAATGGATCTTTACTTTTAATTGGGGCTTACCGAGATAATGAAGTCTCTACCGCGCATCCATTGATGTTGACTTTAGCGGAGATTCGCAAAGCCAATGCTACAATTCACAGCATTAATTTAGCTCCCTTAACTAAAGCTAGTTTAAATCAATTGGTAGTTGATATCTTAAATTGTTCAAGTAAAATTGCCCAACCTCTAACGCAACTCGTCTATCAAAAAACTCAGGGAAATCCATTTTTTGCAACGCAATTCATCAAAGCATTGTATGAAGATAGATTGATTACTTTTAATTTCGAGCGAGGGTATTGGCAATGTGATATTGCTGCTGTAAAGGCACTTGCTCTCACTGATGATGTGGTAGAGTTCGTAGCGTTACAGTTGCAGAAGTTGCCAACAGCAACGCAAAATGTGTTGAAATTAGCTGCGTGCATTGGCAACCAGTTTGATTTGCTAACCTTAGCAATTGTTTCTGAACAATCTGAAACCGAAACAGCAGCATCTTTATGGAAAGCTTTGCAAGAAGGGTTAGTTATACCTACTAGTGAAGTTTATAAATTCTTTCAAGATAGTGGGCATGATTATGACTCAAATCCATTAAATTACAATGTCCAAGTTCCCATCTATAAATTTTTACATGACCGGGTGCAACAAGCGGCTTACTCTCTGATTCTAGGTGAGCAGAAACAATTTACCCATCTTAAAATTGGTCAATTACTCTTGCAAAATACCTCTGAGTCACAGCAAGAGGAGCGAATTTTTGAGCTTGTCAGTCAGTTAAATCGGGGAATATTGCTAATTACCCAACTGGCTGAACGTCAACAATTAGCTCAATTAAATCTGAACGCTGGTCGAAAAGCGAAAGAAGCTACCGCTTATGGTGCTGCACTTCATTACTTCTATTCTGGAATGCAGTTGCTACCGATTAATAGTTGGGAAATCGCCTACGAACTGACTCGAAGTTTATACGAAGAAGCAGCCGAAGCTGCTTTTCTCAATAACGAGTTTGACCAGATGGAATCTTTGATCCAGATCGTCATTGAAAAAACAACCACCTTACTGGATCGGGTGAAAGTTTATGAAGTTCAACTCCAAGCCGATCAGGTGCGGAATCAATCATTCAAAGCGATCGCAATTGGGCGCGAACTTCTCGCTCAACTTGGGGTAACATTACCTGAATCAGTAACACCTCCAGACATTCAGCAATCTGTAGTCAACACGCTCTCCACCTTGGCTGGCAGAAGTATTGAGGGCTTAGTTGATTTGCCATTGATGAACGATCCCAAAGCTTTGGTTGCTTTGCGGATTATGGCTAGCATCGCTCCCGCCATCCACCAAACTGCCCCTTATCTGTTCCCAATTATTGCCTGCGAAGAGGTAAATTTATCTCTTAAATACGGTAATGCACCACTTTCTGCAACAGGATATGCAGATTTTGGAATTGTACTTAATATTTGTAACCAACTCGAGTCAGGCTACGAATTTGGCCAGCTAGGTTTAATGCTTGTGGATAGACTTCAAGCAAAATCTGTTCAAAGCATGACTCTATTTAAGGTGGGTGCATTGAATCAATTTAATAAACAACATATTTGCACCTCAATTAGGTTATTACAGGAATCCCATAGTCTTGGATTAGAAACAGGCGATTTTTTTCATGTGCTGGCATCGATGATTTTTAAGTTATTCTATGTCTATTTAAGTGGCACAGAAGTTTTGGAAATTCTCTTAGCAGATATCAAAGCCTACGAGTCTAATTATGCCCAAAATCAGCGCTTATTAAGTTGGTCTAATATCGTCTCTCAAACCATTAAAAATATCACCGAATATAGCGACTATCCAGACTCCCTGATTGGTGAAGATTGTCAAGAAGAAGAACTCTTATCTGCGCTCCTCCAAGAAAAGGACGAATTAACACTCCATATATTTTTCTTAAGTAAGTTAACACTCAGTTATTTGTTTGAGAATTTTCCGGCGGCAGTTGAGAATGCAAATCAGGGAGAGCAATACCTCAACGGTGGCGCAGGAATGTTATCTGTGACTGTTTTCTACTACTATGATTCTCTGTCTCGGCTGGCTGTCTATCCAACGGCTGAACCATCTCAACAGGAACAATTACTCTTAAAGGTTGGCGAAAATCAGGAAAAATTGCAGTTTCGAGCCAAATTTGCACCGATGAATTTCCAACACAAATTTGATTTGGTGGAAGCAGAACGGTATCGAGTTTTGGGCGAAAAAATAGCAGCAATAGAATTGTACGATCGCGCCATTTATCTGGCGAAAGAAAACCAATATATCCAAGAAGAAGCCCTAAGTAATGAACTAGCTGCCAAGTTCTACCTCGACTGGGGTAAAGAAAAAATCGCCCAAGTTTATATGCAAGAGGCTTATTACTGCTATGCTCGTTGGGGTGCTAAAGCCAAAACTGAGGATTTGGAAAAACGCTATCCCCAACTTTTGGCTCCCATCTTACAAGGACAGCATCATCGCTTGCAACTGAGTTCAACCGTCGAAGCATCATTATTTCCACATCAAACCATCCACACAAACCTTTCTAGCAGCAGTATTTCGGAAGCCCTCGATTTTGCCACCATTTTTAAAGCCTCACAAGTTCTCTCCAGTGAAATTAAATTAGAGCAATTGCTCACTACCCTTTTGCAAGTGGTGATGGAAAATGCTGGGGCACAAAAAGCTGCTTTACTTGTACTTCAACAGGGCGACTTAGTGGTTGAAGCTATAGCCAGCATCAACGAAGGAGTCACTCTGGTATCTATACCATTGTCAACCAGCGAAGGCATTCCCATTACCCTGGTAAACTATGTCAAACGCAGCTTAAAAACTGTTGTGCTGGATGATGCAACAGCACAAACAGATTTTATTGGCGACTCATATTTCATGCAGCAACAACCTAAGAGTGTGTTGTGTACGCCGATGTTAAATCAGGGTAAACTTATTGGGCTGCTATATCTAGAAAATCCGCTGACAATCGGTGCATTTACAAGCGATCGCACTGAAGTTATCCAACTGTTATGCGCTCAAGCTGCCATCTCTCTAGAAAATGCCCGTCTTTATCAAGAATCTCAAAATTATGCCCATCAACTAGAGCGATCGCTACAAGAACTTGAGCATACCCAATTACAAATGGTGCAAAATGAAAAAATGGCAACCTTGGGTAATTTGGTTGCTGGGGTGGCACATGAAATTAATAATCCGATTGGATTTCTCAAAGGCAGTCTCAACAATGCCGAAGATTATATCCAAGACTTACTCGCTCATATCCAATGCTACCAACAACATCATCCCAATTCTGCGATCGCAGTCATTGAGCATGGCGAAGAAATTGACCTAGAATTCTTGACTGAAGACTTACCAAAGCTAGTAGGCTCAATGAAGGTGGCTTCAGAAAGGATCAAAGATATTAGCATCAGTCTCCGCACCTTCTCCAGAGCCGATACAACCGAAAAAGTTGCTTGTAACCTCCATGAAGGGATTGAGAGTACTCTGTTGATTTTGAAGTATCGCCTCAAAGCTAACGAAAAACGTCCAGCAATTGAAGTCATCACCGAATACGGGAAATTGCCACCAGTTAAGTGCTTTTTAGGACAACTAAATCAAGTATTTATGAACATCCTCGCTAACGCAATTGATGCCTTAGATACTTCCTGCGAGGGGCTTTCTTTTGCCCAAGCCCAAGCCAATCATCACCAAATACTGATTCACACCGAAGTATCTAGCGAGCAAAATATGGTGGTAATTCGCATCAAAGATAACGGCCAGGGGATGCCAGAGGAGGTTAGAACGCGGATATTTGACCACCTATTTACAACAAAAGAGGTTGGGAAAGGAACGGGATTAGGATTAGCGATCGCTAGTCAAATCGTCGAAGAAACCCATAATGGACGGTTGAGTTGCAATTCTGTCGTTGGTCAAGGAACAGAATTTGTGATTGAGATTCCAGTATTTTAACTAATTTGCGATTTTCCTCTCAATGCATAACACTTCTAACTTTTCAGTAGTGCGGAGAACAACAATAGCATAATTCTACAAATCTGTATAACTTGATTCTAAATTAGGTATCGTTCAGAGTTAAGATGACAAAATTGCATTAAATTGTGGTTAAAGCTACAAAAAATTGTCACAAAAACTAACTAATACCCTATTTCCAGCCTCAGTCTTCCGACTAGAGAGCGGTTTAACTTTTATTCATCAAGAAATTCCCACAACTCCCGTTGTTGTGGCAGATGTTTGGGTGCGTGCTGGAGCCAGCCTAGAGCCAAAACCGTGGTTTGGCATGGCGCACTTTTTAGAACACATGATTTTTAAAGGTACGGCGACGCTACCGCCTGGAATGTTCGATGCCAAAGTTGAAAACCGGGGTGGCGTGAGTAATGCGGCGACAAGCTATGATTACGCTCATTATTCACTCACCACAGCTGCTCCTTATTTAAAAGATACTCTCCCCTACTTGGGAGAACTGCTGCTGAATGCGGCAATTCCAGAAGATGAATTTAGCCGCGAACGGGATGTGGTGCTAGAGGAAATTCGCTCTTGTCAGGACGATTCCGACTGGATAGGATTCCAAACCCTGATTCAAAGCATCTATCCGCATCACCCTTACGGACGTTCCGTGCTGGGTACTGAGCAAGAACTGATGCAGCAGTCACCAGAAGCAATGCGTTGTTTTCACCACGCCCACTATCAGCCGGAAAACATGACGGTGGTAATTGCTGGTGGTATAGCCCAGCAACCAGCTTGGGAAATGGTAAATCATTCATTTACTGATTTTGCCGATCGCTCCAATTGTCCGCAGTTTGAGAAAGTGCCAAAGCCAGCGATCGCAGGAATTCACCGTCAAGAACTGTGTTTACCACGTATAGAGCAAGCGCGATTGTTGATGGCATGGCTGGTACCAGGAGTAGAGCAAATCCGTACTGGCTATGGTTTAGATTTATTGTCGGTGTTATTGGCAGAAGGGCGGACTTCGCGTTTAATTCGCGATTTGCGAGAAGATTTGCAATTGGTACAAGGAATTTGCAGTAGTTTTTCTCTCCAAAGAGAATCAAGTTTATTTACAATTACTGCCTGGTTAGAACCAGAAAATCTGGAGGAAGTTGAATCCTTGATTTGCGCTCATTTGGATGATTTGCAAACTAAAGGAATTAGCGAACAAGAACTTGCCCGTGCCCGTAGACTGCTGTGTAACGAGTATGCCTTTTCTACCGAAACACCAAATCAGCTTACAGGGCTTTATGGCTATTACAATACCATCGCCCAAGCTGAATTAGCTGTGACATATCCCCAGCAGATTCAGTCTTTCGATGCCCAAGAACTGCAAAAATTAGCTAAACAGTATCTCTCACCACAAAATTATGCCGTTACTGTCTTAAAACCCTGTTAGTTTTTGACAAAGGACAAAGGACAAATGACAAATGACAAAGAACAAATGACAACCTTGCTGCAAAAATCGCCTATCCATCGCACCGGATTGAATAATGGGATTGTCGTGTTGGCATCAGAAAATCCGGCTGCGGACATTATTGCAGTGCGAATCTTTGTGCGGGCTGGTAGTTGTAACGAAAACCGCGAGCAAGCAGGGTTAGCACATTTGCTATCAGCAGTGATGACAAAGGGATGCGATGGACTTTCTAGTTTGGAAATTGCAGAAATTGTCGAGTCTGTAGGGGCAAGTTTGAGTGCGGATGCTGGCACTGATTATTTTTTGCTGTCTTTCAAGACGGTAACATCGGATTTTGGGGAAATTTTAGCATTGGCAGGGCGAATTTTGCGATCGCCTACTTTTCCTGAAACTCAAGTGGAACTAGAACGGCGGTTAGCACTCCAAGATATTCGTTCCCAAAAAGAGCAACCGTTCAATGTTGCTTTTGAGCAAATGCGGCAGGTAATGTACCAAAATCACCCATACTCCATGTCAGTGCTGGGAGATGAAAGCACCATGAGCCGCTTGACTCGTGAGGATTTAGTGGAGTATCACCAAACTTATTTCCGTCCAGATAATGTAGTAATTAGTATTGCTGGTAGAATCACATCCACGGATGCAGTCGCGTTGGTAGAAGAAGTTTTTGCTGATTGGCAAGCGCCAGCCCAAGCACTGCCAATACTAAATTTACCTGAAATTAGGGTGGAACCGCAGGTAAGAATTAAGCCAGTACAGACACAACAATCAATCGTGATGCTCGGTTATTTAGGAACATCGGTGAGTTCTGTTGACTACGCCCCACTGAAATTGCTGTGTACCTACTTGGGAAATGGGCTTTCTAGTCGCTTGTTTGTTGAATTACGGGAAAAGCGCGGTTTAGCTTACGAAGTATCTGCCTTTTACTCAACAAGGCTATTTCCGGCTTCATTTGTGGTTTATATGGGTACAGCACCCGAAAATACCAGCATTGCCCTAGAAGGACTGCGGACAGAAGTAGATTTATTGTGTACCACAGAAGTATCTGAAAGCGCCCTCCAAGCTGCTAAAAATAAAATTCTGGGGCAGTACGCCTTGGGTAAACAAACAAATGGGCAAATTGCTCAGATATACGGCTGGTATGAAATCTTGGGCTTAGGAATTGATTTTGACACCAAATTTCAAGAATTGATTGCGGCGGTGAGTGCCAAAGATGCGATCGCTGCTGCTCGTAAATATTTAAAAGAGCCTTACCTATCTTTAGTTGGTCAAGAAGAAGCAATTAATCGAGCGATCGCATAGTCTTGCTCTCGAAGGCGCGATCGCAATTGATTATGTGCGATCGTAAATGGAGCAGCTGTTTTTTAGACCAAGCGGCTGTACCATTAGCATGAGAATATTCTGGGAGTAAATTCCATGCAAAGCAGCCTGACAGCAAGTATTTTGAGTTACTTAAAATTACTAGATCCAACTGTAAATCGCTGTAAAGTGGAAAAACGGCAAAAGGGTTGGTGCCCAAAGAGGTCTAAATTTTTATCAGCCATTGGAATACTCTTGTACTCTGCTACGCCTCTGCTTATTGCCTCAACATCTGTAGTATCAATAGCAGCACCACAAAAAATTGCTCAAGTAAATCCTGGAGATAGCATCAACCGCCCTAACCTTAAAGTTGGTAGCCAAGGCGAACGCGTATCTGAACTTCAGGCAGCTCTGAAACTTTTGGGTTTTTATTCTGGTGCAGTAGATGGTATATATAGTCAGAATACAGCTAGTGCTGTTTCCCGGTTTAAACAAGCAGCTGGCTTAAACCCAGATGGCGTTGTTGATGCCAGCACTTGGCAAAGACTTTTCCCTAATCAACCAGTAGCAGCATCAACTGTTCCTTCATCCCAGCCAAGATTTAACTCAGCTACGAATTTTCCTGTTCCAACCCAGGCTAGCAACCTCACCAACGTTGCAAATCCCAGCCCCAACCCCCCCAGACAAGCCGTAACACAAGTTGCGACAAAACCTACTAGTCCAAAGAAAGCTGCAACACAAGTTGCAAGCAACCCTGAACCAAGACCTGCTACCCCAAGAAAAACTACAACTTCAAACACACAGAAAAAACCGAATCGCACTACATCAACTACTCGAAGTCAGTCAAACACATCAAACACAAGTACTAAGCGAACCCCTGGTATTCAATACACCTCCGAAGGAATGCCAATTTTGCGTATAGGATTACGTGGTTCTGAAGTTGTGAAGTTGCAACAACAACTGAAAAAGCTTGGTTTTTTGAAAGGCGATGCCGATGGAGACTTTGGCGAGACAACCGAGACAGCTGTGAAAGCTGCACAAAAGCGCTATGGTTTAGAAGCTGACGGTGTAGTTGGTGGCTCTACCTGGGAGGTTCTTTTGCGGCGTTAGTATCGCCAGCGTCTCCTTTGCCTGTAATCAAAGACGCGAGCAAGATGCTCTGAAGTTCTAATAACTTATTTTTTGCAAATCCCAAAGGTATAGAGGTTTTTCAACTTTGAGGAACTTCTATAGGGGTTTTGCGCTTCAGGAATTTAACTGATTCGGCGGAATTCCCCGTCCCTCTACAGGGCGGGGATGGATAGCCGGACGACGACGAAAACACCTCCA
>NZ_NOLI01000054.1:0-45992 GCF_002245975.1 Nostoc sp. 'Peltigera membranacea cyanobiont' 213
CCCCAGTCCCCAGTCCCCAGTCCCCAGTCCTAACTATTTAGATACGTATATCTTTGGAGACTCTGCTCGTAGGTTTGCAATAATCGCTGGGATTCTGCTAGGGTGATGCGTTTTTCTTCTAATGCTTTCTCGCAACGCTGGCGGATGTTTTCTACCATGTCTTCGGAGTCGTACTGGACGTAGCTTACTACTTCACTCATGGTGTCGCCTTTGACAACGTGTTCAATTTGGTAGCCTTTGGGCGTTAATTGAATGTGAACGGCGTTGGTATCGCCAAATAGGTTGTGCAAATTCCCCATGATTTCTTGATAAGCTCCATTCAAGAACATCCCTAAATAATAGGGTTCTCCAGGCTTGTAGGTGTGTAGTTCTAAAACCGATTTGACATCGCGCAGGTCAATAAATCGGTCGATTTTACCATCACTATCGCAGGTAAGGTCGGCTAAAATTCCTCGCCGGATTGGTTCTTCATCCAAACGGTGAATTGGCATGATGGGGAATAGCTGGTCGATCGCCCAACAATCTGGTGCTGATTGAAACACTGACATATTAACGTAGTAGATGGAAGCCATGATTTTCTCAAGGTCTTCTAGTTCATCTGGTACGTATTCTTGCTGTCTGGTAATGTTCAAAATTTTCTGGCAACAAGCCCAGTAGAGCCGTTCGGCTTTAGCTCGTTCTCTGAGGCGTAAAATTCCTAAGTTGAAGCGGCTGATGGCTTCTTCTTTGAATTGAGCCGCGTCGTGATACAACTCTTGGTAATTCTCTTGGTTGATGGATTGGTAGCTTTCCCAAAGGTAATTAATTATTGGGGATTCTCCGTCTTGTGGAGGTTCTGGTGAATCGAGGGGGACATCGCTGGTACTAAGAACATCAAAAATCAGCACCGACTGATGGGAAGCGATCGCTCGTCCACTTTCACTAATCAGTGTTGGTACGGTAATTTGCCGCTCTGCACAGGTATCTTTTAACTCTGCCACGATATCGTTGGCATAGTTCTGCATATTGTAATTTTTCGACGCATAGAAGTTGGTTTGGGAGCCATCATAATCTACGCCCAAGCCTCCACCAACATCAAGGTATTTCATATCTGCCCCCAGCATGGCCAATTCCACATAAATGCGGCTGGCTTCTTGGATGGCATCTTTAATTACATTGATGGCAGAGATTTGTGAGCCGATATGGAAGTGCATCAGCTGCAAAGAATCGAGCAAGTTTGCTTCTCGTAACTTATCAACAGCCTCAATGACTTCCGGCATTGTCAAACCAAATTTAGCGCGATCGCCACTAGAGGCTCCCCAACGTCCCATACCTTGGGTACTGAGTTTGGCACGGACACCTAATATCGGCTTAATACCTAACTGGCGATTGGCATCAATTACCAAATCAACCTCTTCAATCTGTTCTAAGACGATGACTGGTGTTTGTCCTAGTCTTTGGGCTAACATTGCCGTTTCGATGTATTCTCGGTCTTTGTAGCCGTTGCAAATTAACAATGCTCCTGGGGTATCGAGGACAGCCAGAGCAATCATTAATTCTGGCTTGGAACCAGCTTCTAAGCCAAATTGATGGGGTTTACCAAATTTGACTAAATCTTCAATCAAATGCCGTTCTTGGTTGCATTTGACAGGAAACACACCCCGGTATACACCAGGGTAGTTGTAGCGGGCGATCGCTTTGGCAAAACAAGCATTCAACCGCTCAATCCGGTCTTCCAAAATATCGGAAAAGCGAATCAACATCGGAAGTCCCAAGTTGCGCTGTTTCATGGAGTTAACCAATTCAAACAAGTCAAGAGAACCACCGCGATCGCCCTTGGGTGACACGGTGACGTGACCAGCAGCGCTAATGGAAAAATAGGGTTGTCCCCAACCTTCAATGCGGTATAATTCTTCGCTATCCTCAATTTTCCAGGAGCGAGGTAAACTTCCTGTGGTAGTAGTAGGTGGTAAAAGTTTCTTTTGTTTATGATTTTTCACTTCAGATTTTTGTCCATTGGACGGTACTGGTACCACCTCGTCAGATGTAGCAGTTGACTCAACACCCATTTCTTCCTAACCTCTGTTTTTCGCCCACGACTTAACAATTTAACGCATTCATTTGGGAACGTATATGTACCCAAGGATAATTTCTAAGATAAACTCTGATTGGTCAAGAGTCATTGGTCATTAGTCATTGGTCATTGGTCACTGGTCATTGGTCATTAGTCATTGGTCAAGAGTGCAAAACCCTTAGACAAAAGACTGATGACAAAGGACAAAGGACAAATGACAAATGACTAATGACAAGATAAAAACTTTATTAAGCTTTGGGAGATGGCAATGGAACGTACATTCTTAGCAATTAAGCCAGATGGAGTACAACGGGGATTAGTGGGAGAAATTATCCGTCGCTTTGAAACCAAAGGTTTTACCTTAGTTGGTTTAAAGTTCCTGAAAGTCAGTAAGGAACTGGCTGAACAACACTATGGTGTTCATCGGCAACGTCCATTTTTTGCTAGTCTAGTGGAATTTATCACTTCTAGCCCAGTGGTAGCGATGGTATGGGAAGGTGATGGTGTTGTTGCATCTGCTAGAAAGATTATTGGTGCGACTAACCCCTTAACATCCGAACCGGGAACAATTCGCGGTGATTTTGGCATCAATATTGGTCGCAACTTGATTCACGGTTCGGATGCTCCAGAAACCGCGAAACATGAAATCGCCCTATGGTTTAAAGATGAAGAATTAGTCAATTGGCAACCACACATAACCCCTTGGTTGCACGAGTAAGGCATTAGGGACTGGGGACTGGGGACTAGGAATTTAGTTATTTCCCCATGCCCCATGCCCTTTTTATTTTGAGACTTCGCTCTTTTCTGGTTCTAATTCGGGCACTTCTGTGCTGACACGCTTGGAAAATCCCCAACCTAAAATCAGGAAGATGGCAGCAATCATGATCCATTCTGGTGGAACCAAACTATCGTTCACCACTTTCAACAACAGGCGCAAGCCCACTAAGGCTACAGTTACATAGCCTGCATCTTCTAGGTTTTCGTATTCGTCTAGCCAACGGATAAATAATCCTGCCATGAATCGCAGCGTAATAATCCCAATTGTTGCACCCGTCAGCACTAGCCATTTTTCTTGGGAAACTGCGATCGCAGTGGTCACGCTATCCAAAGAAAATGCCAAATCTGTAAATGCAATCACAGGTATCGCTTGCAACAATGAATTAAAACGCGGCCCGTGATGATGCTCGCCTTCACTTTCTTGAGAGGTAAAGTGTTGAAATACCAACCACAGCAGATAAGCAGCGCCTAATAATTCAAATTGCCAGAATTGTTGCACCCAAGTGGCAGTGAGAATCAGGCTGATTCGCAGCACATAAGCAACGACTAAACCAAAGTTGAGGGCTTTACGCTCTAGTTCCTTGTCTTCCAACCCCCTTGCGATCGCAGCGAGAGCGATGGCATTATCGGCAGATAACAGCGCCTCTAAAAGCACCAGGATCGACAGAACTATAAGGGCTTCAAGGCTGAAATGAAAGTCGAGGTAATCAAAAATTTGGTCTAGCATTCCGGGTTTCTCAAGCAGAAAAAATTAAAATTTGACAAGAACAGAGATTTGCATATTAAAAAGCGCAATAAATTGCTACTCTAATCCAGCTTAACGTGGTTGTGGTGCATTTTGAAGGGGGTTGAATGGATGCGATCGCAGTGCGATTTGGGTAATTTGTGTATAAGTCAATACACCCAAAGTTTTAACATTTAGTGAATGCGATCGCAATGGACTGCTGTCAGTTCGCATCTAGAATTAGAATATGAGAACAAAAATATGGTAATAGTTTATGAATCTTTCCTTAACCATCGAGCTTGAGCAGTTCATTCAAAGTCAGGTTGCAAGTGGGAAGTACACCTCATCAGAAGAAGTGATTCTTGCAGGCATTAGGCTGTTAGAGGAGCGGGAACGTATTTACAAGGGTCAGTTTGAGGAACTCCAAAGGGAAATTATGATTGGGGTTGAGCAACTTGATCGCGGATTACGACTCGACGGTAGAGAAGTAATCGAGCAACTACGTCAAAAGAACCAAGCTTTGAGAAAGACTCAGGCAGAATAATGAGTTTATATTTTCTATCATTTCAAGCTACCCAAGACTTACAAGAAATTAACGATTACCTATTTGCTGGAAATCCAGATGTTGCAGATAGATTGCTCACACTCATCACTCAAAAGTTGGATACTTTGACACAGTTTCCCAGTATGGGACGTAGACGAGATGAGCTTTTACCTGCGTTACGTAGCTTTCCAGTTGATGATTATTTGATATTTTATCGCCCAATTGCAGAGGGGATTGAAGTTGTGCGGGTAGTGAGTGGCTACCGCGATTTAGAGGCGCTATTTTCAGATGATGATTCAAGGTAATAATTTTCAGTCTATTAAAAAACAATTTTTGTTACAGTATGACTTAGCTTCCCGTTCTAGACGTTCAATTTCTCTTTGCCACGATTCAAGCTTGTGTTCTCGCTGTTGCAATTTATCTACTGTCGGGTTTCTGGAAGGCTGGGTATTTAGATTAGGCAGAATTCCATGATTTTTAAGCCAAGTGGGGGAAAATTCCTGCCAAAGAAATAGATGGTCGTGCTTATCGCCACCCAGACAACGAATCCGCTTGACTGAAAGAGTGGATTCACCAAAAAGGATTTGCTCATTTCTGGAGTTTTTTGGAAACAGGCGCGTCTCACTACCTCTTCCACGAAAGAACTCGACTACAAACCACTCACCAAAATCGAATATACAAACCTCTGTCGGGTCGCTACCATCATCCTCCAATAGATCAATATCACCTTGGATTTGATAGCCAATGGCAATTTGTGATGTTTTAGGTAACAAGATGCGAAGCCGTTCAAAGCGGTTACTGTAATTAGCCCAAAAGTCTCTGCGTCTACGTAGCTGATTGGACTCGAAGTCTTGTAAATCCAGCCTGTTCAATATTAGATTTACTAACTTTTGGAAGTCACCATAATTGATACCTCCAATCCACTCTCGAAGTTTTTGTCTTGCTGGATCTGAAAGTTTATACCAGTTTTCACCATTTCTATAGTTATTTCGCAACCAATCAACCAGTAAAGAATGATTGGTTGCTATATTATTGGAAACATTAGTCAGTAAATGATTAACAGCATTTATTTGCTGACTATCTGACATTTCATCCAAACAACTTAACAACCATATTACTTGCTGCTGATGTGGAGAGCGAATTGTAGTAAAATAGGGAGTTATTTCTTCTATAAATTGGCTGAAGAATGGAATCCAAATAGGCAAATCTTCTCTGATTTTGTTTAGTAATTCAGTTCGATTAATACGCTGTTCACAAGCAACTTTTGCTAATTCTATACCTGCTTGTGTACTGCGAAGCGCCCGAATAATTTGAACTGGTAGCAGGTGACTAACTAAATCAGAATTAGCAAAGATATCAAAAGATTCAGCTAAAGATTGTGCTAACACCTGTTTTTGCTGATCGCCATAATAAAGAGCTAAACGCCACAATAGCTGATGTTGTAACCATAAATTAGAAATTGCTACCTTCCAAATAGCTGCTGATGTTTTCCCAGATCGGTCAAGATTTTGCTGATCCCACTGTGCTTTAGCATGGATGCAGTAAACCCAGTCCAATTTACTTACTCGATCAGCTTTACCCTGTTCAATCGCTTCTAATACTTTATCAACACTTGGTATTGATATTGTTGCATCTGGTAACTTACTTGCAAGCTGAATAAGTTGATTAGGGCTACACTGAGGAGTTTCAGGTAGGGAAGGAATGGAAAATTGGGAATTCAAGATTATTTATCCTTTAAAGAGAGGTTTTTACGATATCTTTCCTTAACTCATCACTGCGAAACTGAAAGCGGAAAACTACCTTGCGATCGCTTGGGTTATCACGTGTTTTGTCAGATTCAATTTCTCCACGACCAGCAGCTAATATTTTCTGGCTTAAAGGTGCTTTTGTAGGGAAGTTCATATCATAGAAAATGTATTTGTAAACTGATGCCGATCGCAACAAGCTTAGTTGTAAATTAGTTTTATCGTCTCCATCTGAGCTAGTGTGACCTTCTATAACTACACGGCTAATTTCCTGCTCAAATTCTGGTTTTGAGAAAATCACCCCACTGTAAACGGGAATAAAGCGGTGTAGAAAGGCTTTACCGTCTGGTTTAAGCTCGGTACTTCCCTTTGCAAAAAGAATTGATTCTTGGATACTTACATCCCCAGTTTCTGGGTTGACTTTGACATTAATATTGTTGCTTTTCATTTGTCCGACGACATTACCAATTACTACTCGTTTTGGTGCATCTTTTTCTGCAAGCTGGAGTAGTACAGTGATAAATAGCAAAGCAAAAAACATTAGTAAACTAGACATCATATCGGCAATAGACAAATAGATACTAGAATCATCATCGGGAATTTCTGTATCCACAAATTCGTCGCTGATAAAATCAGCCATTGTAATTACTCCATTGGTAATTTAGTATTTCTTATTTGCTTGCTGCTACCAGCACTTCTGCCGTTTTAAGTAAATCTCCACAAACTCTAGCCATAGAAGTATCTGCTTGTTTGAAAAAGCTTTCCTGTAAGTTAACAGTCCTTTGCATAGAGCCTTCAAGATGACTCTGCCAAGACTGAAGACTAAGGTCAAATTTTTGATTCAAATTTATGTATGAGTTGTCAACTATTTGCACTTGCTGGGCAATACCGCTAGCAAGCTTTTCTAGTTGAATTAGTCGGTGTGCATCGTTTAATCCAGCCGCACAAACTAACTTGTTAATTTCTTCGACAGATTTCTGAATTTTAGTCATACTTTCGTCTACTTCTTGAGTCAATTTACTACGTCTTTCAAATTCCTCTCGGAAGACCTTATCAAGATTGTTCACAACCTCAGATAATCCATTCCGTTGGTTGCCTAGCGTCCCCTCAAGTAAACTGTTTTGTTCTTCAAAGAACATTTGTAAATTCGCTTGATATTCTTGCCGGAATCTGGTTAGATCATCTTCTACTGTTTGGCGAGTTGCTGTAAGTTTTACATCAATATTTCCTAAAGTAGCCAAAAGATTATCCTTCGCATCATTCATCAATCCAGAAGCTTGATCGCCCACTGTTTTTAGAGTATTAGTTTGCTGATGAAAGGTTCTATTTGCTTGGGTGAGAATATGGATAATTCCAGTCTGAGTAGCTTGAAGCATCTCTTTTTCTACTGCTGCGCGTTCTTGTAGTGCTGTTTGCAGTTCTTCTCGAATTCCTTTGAAGGTAGCAGCCGCTTTTTCTGCACTGGCTTCAAAAGCACTTCGCTGGGCTGTCATTCCCTCGATACTCTGAACTACGGCTCGATTAATTTCCTGTCCTGTTTCTTGTAAAACACCTCTTGTATCTGTCTGGAATTGATTGAGAGTGTCTCCCAAATTATTAGCAAATCCTTTAAGTTCTACCAAAGTTTCTTTTTGAAATTTCTCAATTGTCAAAATGGAACTTGCCAAATTTTTAGAGATACCACCTAATTCTCTATGCAGTGTTAGCACTGCGGTGGAAGCTTGCTGTGTTAACTCTGCACTTCTATCGAGTCTATCTGCAATCGGTTCAAGTACCTGAACTCGCATATCCTTGATGAGTTCTTCTAAAACTTTCTGTCCCTGATTTTCTTGAAGTTCTCGGAGTTGTTTCTGCTCTTTGAAAATTGCTTCTAAAGCTGGAAATATCTGCTGACGCACGGCTAGGCCAATAGCTTGGGCTGACAACTGATTTAAACCTGTAAATTGTTCAGCAATACTGCTACCTACAGCTTGTCCAATGGCTTCTGCATTTAGCTGTTTTAGTCCGGTTAAGTTTTTTGCTACGAGACTAAGTGCTTCAGCTACTTCGCGGTTGGCATTTTGTTCTGCAATACTCCTACCTACGGCTTGACCGATGGCTTCAGCACTCGGTTGGTTTAACCCTGACAACTTATTTCCTACACGGATAAATGCTTCAACTAGATCGCCATTGCTATTATCTGTTGTTTTTAAAGTAGCGATCGCATTGAGTTTATGCCGTAAACTATCGCGCCGTTTCTGCCGTCCCGAATCACATACAAACAAAACTAAGGTGAATACACTACCAGAACCAAGCCCCATCATGGAAGTAGAGAAAGCTGTTTTCATTCCCACCAATAGCTCTTTACTGGCAGTCATCAGTTCTTTAGGATTTTCTGTAGATAAATTGATTCCTTGGAGTCCCTGTTGTATACCATAAAAGGTTCCTAAAAGTCCAATAGCAGTACACAAAGTTGTTACAAAACGTAGGGAACTACGAGGTATTGGGCGGGCTAAGACAGATGGATACTTTATAAGTATAAAATTACTATCCTGTTGGAATTGTTGCTTAATTCTGTTTAAATCATCGGTTTTTAAATGCTCTTTTAACCAAGGGCGAATTTTATCTAAAATCTTTACATTTTTACCATTTTTCAAATTACTCAAAAATTTAATAGAGGCTCCAGTTGTGCCACACTCTGAGAGCCAATATTGCCATAATGTGTAAAGCTCGATAATAGTTGCGATTATTAACACAAAAGCAATTGCCCAATGAAAAGGTTCGTTATGCCAAATAATGTCCCAAACTTTTACCATTTTGACACTGCACCCCTCTTGTTTATCTTGGTTATATCTTTTGAAATTGCTGTAATTCTTTATCCGTAAGGACTTCTTCAGCTACCCGCATTGGGAGATGTTCTGCATTGAGGCGGCCTCCTATAGGTTTTCGAAAACGTAAGCTATAAAGCGGCTCACCCTCTCCATTTTTGTCCTCAATTAGATAAACCTGTTCTGGTGCATAGCTTCGTAATAAACGCACCTGCAAACAGGTTTTTAAATCCCGTGAAGAAATAGATAGGGGTGAATCTTCTCCAAATAATTCACGAGCTACTTTCCAAGCGTGGTTAACTGCCACAATTTCGTTAACTAATTTTTCCACCGAGGGGTGCAATAGTTTTGCAGTTTCACTAATCAATGCTTTTGACCTACTTGCCTGAGCTTCAATAGGTCTATAGTTCCCAGAATAAAAATTTATTTAACTTTTTTTAGTAAAACTATATTGATAAAAGTGTTTTTTGATGCCAAAATACTCTTTGCGCGTTGAAAAAATGTAGAGTGTGTTACCGTGTTAGCGTAAAGAACCGAAAACCTGAAATGGTGCGTTACGGAAGCCGTAACACACCCTAGACCTACAGAAGTAGCAAATTCTTCGCGTAACTCTGCGCTTACCTTTGCGTCCCTCTGCGTTTCAATTTCCGCCCTCAATTGCCACAATTTTACGCAAAACTAGCAATCGAATTATTCAAGGTGTGTCATTAAGTTCATAGTTTACTCTACCACTACGCAACTCAAAATCTCACAAAATCTCTGCCAACTTTACTAGCAGACTGTTTACTAAATCAAATAACCTGATATTATGTGTATCAATACTATTTCCTTCACCAGCTAACAGATTTCTCACAGCAGATAACCTATCATTTTGCTCAGAAATTCTCCAATATTCTTCTAAGCTTACTGCAAAATCAAATAGCGATCGCTCGCCTAAATGCTCTCTTACCTTCACAGCGACACTATCATGACTTACCAAAAATTCTTTGATAACATCTAATTGAGAATTACCTAAAATTTCGTCATGTCCCCACGTTTCTAGCCAGTCTCCATCTACATCTTCAACGTAAAAATTTACAAAATCAACTCCGTAAGTTAGCCAGTTCTGCTGCATTTGTCGCGCTGTTGCTAAAGCTTCAGCAAATGTATCCACTTGATTGTTGCAGTGAGTTTCTCTTTTGTTAGCCATAAAAGCTCTAATTAGCACGTAAGTATGTAGGCTGAACACAAATCTGGAATATCAAATTCCTTAAAGTTCACGAAAATTTTAAATATTTGCCACCAGAAAGGTAATCACTGTTATACAGGGCCACGTTGACTAACTGGTTGACAAAATTGGCATCCTTGGGATTGTAACTTAAGAACAATCCTCTCTCTATTTCCCACGATCGCAGTGTATTTTGCCAAGCTTGGTACTTTTGGTAATTAAGTTCTTCAGAGACACTGGTAACTTGAACGCAAAGGGGTTGATTGTTACGATTACTAACAATTAGGTCGGTTGCCATCGATAGGTCGGCGATATAACGCTGCCAAAAACTACCTTCTCGACTAACAACATCTTGGGCTATTGATTTAATGATATCATCATCAACCTGATTAAATTCACCTGACATCAATTTTTGTTTCCAAATATAAAACTTGGAGTCACTTGCATTAATCCATCTAGGAAATAAATAACCATACCAATATCTCTCAATCGGTGTCATCAACTCAAACTTTGCTTTCTGTTCTTCTTCCGAAGGTAAGGATTTGATTATCAGCCAAATAGTAGAATCCGTAATTACCTCTAAGAGAAATGCAATCACAAATGGTTTTGCAGTCAGGGAACCTGGCTTGATATCTTTTACCCAACGATTGATTTCATCTAATCTTCTCGCCAAATTCTCATCTACCGAGGAAGCTTGCAGGGTAAGGGACTTTAATTTATCCTTAATCTCTGTTGCTTGCAAACTATGCCCTACTTTCAGAAGATAACGCTTTTTTTACACATTTATAACTAAATTTTAACTTGAAAGTGTACTCAATTAATTTCCTAATGTCGTTAAATATTCTCTAAGTCGATGCCCTGTGTGCGTAATACTTCCCGCAATCGAGCAAGTTTTTGCTCTGCTTGTTGGGCACGTTCTTCTGCCTGGTCAGCACGTAAACGTTCTTGTTCAGCCAGTTCCTCTGATGATAGTATTAATTGATTTTCAGTAGTGAAGAATCTTAATTTACCTTCATATACTCCCAAATAAAGTTCTAACTGCTGGCTCCACAAACGTCCATCAGTGGTTACTTGGATTTCTTGATACTTGCCATCAACTAAATGAAATCCCTGAAGTTCCATTGTTACAGGGTGAAACCAGAAATAATCTGGTGTACGGAAGGTATCTTGATAAACTTGTTTTTTTAAACCTTTATCAACTGCTGTGGTTGAACTTGACAAAATTTCCACAATCACGTTGGGATATTTGCCGTCTTCTTGCCAAACTACCCAACTCTTGCGGTCTTTTTTCTGGGTTCCCAAAACTACAAAAAAGTCTGGGCCTCGGAAATATTCTGATTTTTTCTGGTTAGGACTATAATAAACAGTCAAATTACCAGAAGCATAAAAATCTTGTCGCTCTCGCCACCATAATTTGAGTATGCGAATCAGCAAATCGATTTGGTCGCGGTGCAGGTCACTTTCCAAGGGTGGTTCGTCACTCAGTATATCGCCAGGAGGAAAAATTACTTCTTCCTCTGAAATATTATCAGAGATCAATTCTAAAGTAGCCGGTTCAGACATTAGCGATCGCTCCACAATTTATCTACTGAAAATTTGGTAACTTACAGATGGCTTTGAAAACTTGCAATAACTCAATTGCACCTGGAGATTCGTTTAAACTGAATAATGGCATTAACTGATAAGTTGGCTGTTCGTCACGTCTTAGATGAACAAATTGATAACGCAATCCGTTAGTTGCCAGTCCCCAAACTGATGTTTGTTGATCTAAACTTTTAAAAGCATAAGTCAGTAATTGAGGTAAACCTTCACCAACTTCAATCGCACTGTTTTTAGTTTCAATCACTACAACCCAAAAAGGCGGTGCAATATTACTTTGAAAACTATTGATTGCTAAAATATCCATCCGTCCGGTAATTCTTCTGTCTTCATCTTCGACTGCGATCGCAATGCTATCTTCCATTGTCAACCGAATCGGCACATCATAAAACCCTGCTAACCGCATTAGTGGCGCAATTGTTAAAAATTTGACTAAACCTTCAGAGATTTTACCAAGCTTGAGATAACGATGGAAGTCGTTTCTAATTCGCAATAAATCCTCCTGTTCAAACTCTGTCAACGGTTCTAAATTTAAAAAATCTGTAAATGAACCAGATGAAAGTTCTTCTAGTTTGAGAAGACGATGAACATCGTTGAGAGATAGACTGCTAGCTTCGACGGTGAGCGTCATAGTTTCAGGCGTTATTTGTCAAGACTACTTATATTTTGCAACATTCGCAGTAGATAGGCTGCAATGTAACGTCTTTATATTTCTTGAGCGCTTGCTTTTACTAGCTGAAAATCAATGTAAACTATATAACTCGGCAATTTCCACCTAGCTTAACGAAAATCTAGACACCATGCAGCACAACTGAGCTAAGAATAGTTTTTAGTAATAATAGCGATCGCACTCATAACTAACCATGTCTGAACCAAATATAGAATCTATCCTCCAAGAGAATCGCCTCTTCCATCCTCCTAGTGAATTCTCGCAGAATGCCCATATTAAAAGTCTAGAAGACTATCAGCGTCTATATGACCAAGCCAAAGCCGATCCGCAGCAATTTTGGGCAGATTTGGCTGGAAAAGAATTAGAATGGTTCCAAAAATGGGACACAGTGCTAGATTGGCAACCGCCTTTTGCGAAGTGGTTTGTTGGCGGTAAGATGAATATTTCTTACAATTGCCTTGACAGACATCTCACTACTTGGCGCAAAAATAAAGCAGCATTGATTTGGGAAGGAGAACCAGGTGATTCTCGTACCCTCACTTATGCCCAACTGCATCGAGAAGTTTGTCAATTTGCCAATGTGTTGAAGCAACTGGGTGTCCAAAAAGGCGATCGCGTTGGTATTTACATGCCGATGATTCCCGAAGCTGCGATCGCAATGTTAGCCTGTGCCCGAATTGGCGCACCCCACAGCGTGGTATTTGGTGGTTTTAGTGCCGAAGCTTTACGCGATCGCTTAATTGACGCTCAAGCTAAATTAGTAGTCACGGCTGATGGTGGTTGGCGCAAAGATGCGATCGTTCCTCTCAAAGAACAGGTAGATAAAGCCTTAGCTGATGGTGCTGTTCCCAGCGTCAAAAATGTCCTAGTTGTCAAGCGCACCGGACAAGAAACTTATATGCAGTTGGGCGGACGCGATCGTTGGTGGCATGATTTACAAAAAGGTGTATCAGCCGATTGTCCCGCCGAACCGATGGACAGCGAAGATATGCTATTTGTCCTCTACACTTCTGGTAGCACCGGCAAACCGAAGGGCGTAGTGCATACAACTGCTGGTTATAATTTGTATACCCATATCACCACCAAGTGGATATTCGACCTGCAAGATACAGATGTATATTGGTGTACCGCAGATGTAGGTTGGATTACGGGACATAGCTATATAGTATATGGCCCCCTTTCCAACGGTGCAACCACGTTGATGTATGAAGGTGCGCCCCGTGCTTCTAATCCTGGCTGTTTTTGGGATGTAATTGAAAAATACGGCGTTAATATTTTTTATACTGCACCTACGGCAATTCGAGCATTTATTAAGATGGGCGAACACCATCCCAACGCGCGAAACCTGTCTTCGTTGCGTTTGCTAGGAACCGTTGGCGAACCCATTAACCCCGAAGCTTGGATGTGGTATCAGAAAATAATTGGTGGCGATCGCTGTCCAATTGTTGATACTTGGTGGCAAACGGAAACAGGCGGTATCATGATTACACCGCTACCAGGAGCAATCCCCACTAAACCAGGTTCCGCGACTCTTCCCTTCCCAGGAATTATTGCAGATGTCGTAGATTTGGAAGGAAACACCGTACCCAATAACGAAGGCGGTTATCTGGCGGTGCGTCATCCTTGGCCGGGAATGATGCGGACAGTCTACGGCGATCCAGAACGCTTCCGCCGCACTTATTGGGAACATATTCCGCCCCAAGATGGTAACTATACTTACTTTGCGGGTGATGGCGCTAGACGCGATGAAGACGGTTACTTCTGGGTAATGGGTCGTGTTGATGACGTACTGAATGTATCAGGGCATCGCCTTGGTACAATGGAAGTAGAATCAGCTTTAGTTTCTCATCCAGCGGTTGCAGAAGCGGCGGTAGTGGGTAAACCCGATGAACTTAAAGGTGAAGAAGTAGTTGCTTTTGTGACTTTAGAAGGCACTTATCAGGGAAGTGAGGAACTGAGTAAAGAACTCAAGCAGCACGTCGTCAAAGAAATTGGTGCGATCGCTCGTCCGGGAGAAATTCGCTTTACAGACGCTTTGCCCAAAACGCGATCGGGTAAGATTATGCGGCGCTTATTGCGGAATCTCGCTGCTGGAGAAGAGGTATCTGGTGATACTTCGACATTAGAAGATAGAAGCGTATTGGATAAATTGCGAGAAGGTACGTAAATAATTTGAAATGACCTTGTAGGGTAGCACAGATGTTGTGTTCCCCTACTAACGCACTCACATTTTATTATGGAGATAAGAACATTATTGAGGCATTCAGGGCGATGAAGGTAAAGCGCAAACTGAAATCAGCATTTGTTCAATCATTTAGCGGCATAACGCTGAGTGCGATAACTGTAATTGGTTTATCACACTCAGCCTTAGCAGTTTCTGGAAAAGTTTATCTGCATTCGCCTGAACCTGATGTACAGAGACAACCACAAAAACTAGCACAGTCTTCAGACACAGGATCGGCAGAGCGATCGCAACTGCTGCAACAAGCCAATGCTTTATTTAATCAGGGAGACTTAACAGGTGCAGAAGAAAATTTACGCAAATTCATTAAAAAATTCCCAGATGATGCCTTTGGACACTTTCAACTGGGAAATGTGCTTTTTCGGCAAAAGAAACCAGATGAAGCAATTAGCTCTTATCAAGAAGCCATTCGCCTCCAGTCAAAATATGCTCTAGCTTACAATGCGATCGGTATGGTTTACGCTAGCCAAAGTCGCTGGGAAGATGCCATGACTGAATATAAAAAAGCTCTAGGAATCAATCCTAATTATGGCGAAGCCCTGACTAATTTTGCGCTGGTATTGTGGCAAACAAATAAAAAAGACGAGGCACTATCTTCTCTAGAGAAAGCTTTAAATATCTTCAAAGCACAGAATAGAGCCGAAAAAGTTAACCAAGTCGAACGACTATTGAAAGAGATCAAAACTGCTGAAGATCCTAGTGTTTCATGAAAATCAGATTATTCAAGGGATAAAAAGTAAAAATACTTGTCGATCGTTAGCTTTAAGGACGCTGGACTAAAAATGCGATGGGTTATAATGCGGCAGATGCTAAGGAATCTGGGCGTTTGTTAACAGGTATAAAGTTTGTAATTATTGTGGGGTGGGCATCTTGCCCGCCCTTTTAAAAATATATTTACATAATTATTTTAATGAATGAAAGATTTTTGTTAGCCAGAGAAACTGTAAGAATAATTTTTCATTTGGATGGCGGATACACAAAGGTAATCTGGGAAAGGTCAGAAAATACTGCATGGGCAGGAACAGGATGGATTTTTGATATACCAACTCATGTAATACCAAATGAATTACGAATAGTAGGTTCTCGTTTTTTATTGTCTATAGTTAAGTCTAATGCTAACCCTGGAGAAAATATAGAGGATATTCGCAATCATCGCAATAGCTTTTTTAATATAGAAAGATTGACATTGTAATGTATAATTAAGTCCAAGAGTTCAGGGTGCTTGTCAAGTATTAAACTACTTGCTGGTACTGCCAAAGCATGTTGTATGTCTAAATCTGCAATTACCGTTACCGTCAAACTGTTCGCTGCTTATCAAGAAGCCTTTAGGGTTTCGGAATTGGTGCTGGAATTTCCCAATAATATACCAGTCAAATCAGTATGCGATCGCCTCATAGCTGAACACCCCGAACTCTCTCAATGGCGAGACATCACTCGTTTTGGCATTAATTTAATATTTGTCGAACCAGATACTCTACTACAAGATGGTGATGAAGTGGTGCTGATTCCACCAGTTAGTGGCGGGTAGGGAAATAGTTAGGAGTTAGGAGTTAAAAATTCAGGCGTTGCATATTTCATTGAAAAGTCGTTCCGTATCAGACAAAATCATCCCATGATTCATAACTTTATATTATTTAACCTTGGCGCGGAAGCGAACAAAGCCATAAAAATCTTTGACTAACTTGGGTAAATCTGGACTCCGTGTGATATTAACCACCACAGCCCCGTTGGTGTTAGTACCGCAGTATGATGGGGTTGGATCGTTAACAGCATAAAAGCGCCCGCGATCGCTTGCGTCGTCTATATTAGTGAGGTAAACAGTGGGACTGCTAGAACCAAGAGCAAGGGCAATACCTCGATCTCCTACTGTTAAGCCACCATCACCAGGAGTATTACCATTAAACGCAGTGGGAATAAAAGTAGTACTGCTAGGAACTAGATCGCAAAATTTAACATTAGTAGCATCACTTGGGCCTTTGGAGAGAAAGTAGATAGTGTATTCCAACTCATCTCCTGGTTTGACAGTCCCAGCATTAATTAATCCCCGCAGATAGCCAGCAGGCCATGTCACATAGTTATCATCAGAGGCGAATGGTTCCGGGACATAATTGGCAGCAGTAACAGCAACATCACTGCGACCATCTACAATGTCGGTGATATCTTGGTTATTGATACGAGTTATACGTTTAACTAACAGAAGTTTTGCATTAGCAGCAGTAGCACCGTTATTATTTTCTCCAACACTGGTAACACGACTACCTATAGTATCAGTGTCTCTAGTTGGTAAGTAGTTTGGACATCGTGTGCTGGCGTTCCCACTGGTACTTGCTTCCCAGCAAGCGCTGATATTAGTATCTTTACCATTGGGGGTCAAGCTAATAGATTGTCCCACATTAGCCCCAGCCAAAGAAGATTGATAGGTGTTGTCCCAAAGATTGAGAACACTTGCAGGAGGTGTATTTACCTCACTACCACCGCCATAAGCAATGTAGTCAATAATTTTATTCTGATTATCGTACAACCAAATATCATCACCAGAGTTGTTGAGTTTGGGAGTCTGTCCCAACCAAGCTTGAAAAGCTGCTGCTGTTGCTTGATGGTTGGCGTTGTTATCCCCAATCCAAATTACAGCATATTGTCCTGCTTGTAAGGTTGTGCCGTTAGGAAATGTATAAGTAAAGCCGTTAGTACTATCATTATCATTAGCAGTGAGATGTCCGTCTGCTAGCTTCAAACCACTCAAATCTACAGGTGATGCAGAAGGATTATACAGTTCAATAAACTCATCGTTAGTGCTAGTAGCAGTACCCGTTTCGCGATACAAAACTTCGTTGATTATGACTTTGCCGACATTCGGTGAAACTATATCAATAATGTTTAATGGAGTTGGTTGAGTTTGACCAGGATAATAAGTCCATAAATCCAGCGCTTTGGTATCTCCAAAAGAGCCATTACATGATGTTCCGGCGTTACCAGCGCTACCAGACTGACCAAATTTCCGGTCATTGCTGGCGGTGTCAAAGCCATTAATCGGGTCGCTGAAGGTTGGGTTTGGTGGATTAATACCACAGAGTACTTGACCAGAAGTACCGATTTGAGTACCACCTATGGTTTTATAACCGCGATCGTCATAAAATGCTCTGGTGTTGCCTATGGGATTAGTGGCATTCAGCATTGTAATGGTAGGGCCACCAGTAAAATTATTTTCCGCATCTAGCAGGGGAAAGTGATATTCACCTCCAAAGGTTCTGACACTGACTTTGTAATTACTACCAACTGGGAAAAAATTGCCACTGTTGTCTTTACCATCCCAACTAACCGATTGCTGTCCCGTTATGGTCATAATCCCTCGCAAAAGACGATTTTGCGAGTTAGCGGGATCGAAATTAGTGCCGTCTCGGCTGATAATGAGTTCGTAAGTACCTGTAACGTTGCTGGCAAAGGATAAAGCACCACCAGTGCCGAATGAACTATTATTTCCTGTAACTGTGCCGTTGAATTGTAAGTTAGTGACAACAGGAATAATTGGGCTAAGGGGAATACCAGTTCCGTCTGAAGTGCCATCTGGTTTGTAACGTTCAACGGATGAAAGTACGTTGGTGTCGATGGAGTTGAAAAAGGTAGCATATTGGGGACGAGCCAAGCTGACACCACCTTGGGGATTTGCCAGTTGACTATCGGCCCCTAATATGTCGTGGTAGAGAGGTGATTTCCCGTCACTGTCAAAGAAGCCAGTTTGATTCCCATAGAGAACGAATCCATTTGGATCTGTGCCTCTGAGTTCTACTTTATATCGGTAGCCATCTGTAGTTACTGGATAAACTGGGAAGTTGAGATATCGACCGTTATTACCAGTAAATAGGGCTAGATAGTAGCTGAATAAGCGTCCGTTTAAGTCGGTTGTTGAAGTTTGATTGCTGCTGCGTACCGTTACATCCCAAGCTGCAACACTGGTTCCTTGTTGAGCATTAAAGTTGTTCCCATTACTTAAATCCATTTCACCAGTAGGAGCGCCATTAGCTGAAGAGCTACCGCCATCAGGCCCATAGAAAACGATGTCATAAATTCCAGTAGATGGAGCTTGGTAGTAGCAGGGAATATAGCCGTTGGGATTACCTCCACCAGAAATAGCACGGGGGCCATTTAACTCCTGTTGACGAGTTGAGATAACCCCTCTTCCAGCTTGAGAAGTACACACAAAATCTGGTGTGTTAGGAACAGTTTCACTGCCAATACTTCCACTGACACGACCGGGGTTGTAAACGCGGATATTACCATTATTTACCCCAACTGCGCTGGAACCCAAAAGAATATACTCATCTTTATTGGCATAAACTTTTAGCAACGTTCGCCGCAGGACAAGACCGCCATAAGTATCAGTCCGCCATTCTAGGTTAGCTCTGCTACTGCTGGCCGAAGCACTACTGGGATACAGAGTGCGGCTACCTTCAGCCTGAGCAGATTGGATGCCAGAACTCAGGTAGCACAGTGATAGAGCAAGGCCACTTAGTAGTTTTTTGTAACGATTAGGGAGTCTATTATTGGCTGCTAAAAGATGTTTTAACAGTAGGCTCATTTATGCTTTACTAGCTCCTGATTTTAATTAGATGAGTGCGAGTGATTGCAATACCGCATTCACCGAACAAAGCAAAAGTAAATTCCTGATGCACTTAGGCGATGTCTGCTTTTAGATTACCCAAGTTGTACGAAAATCTACCATCTTGATTCAGATTCACTGTGGCGATCGCTCTGACTGAAGGGGCAGGGGTAGAAAGATTCTGGAATTCCCCTGCCAAAAGGATGCAGACTAAATTATTAATATCTATCATTGTAGAGAATTGGTCTTAGCAGTTCGCTCCACTAAGTCATCTAACTCTTGCTGCATCTGACTAACAACTAATTCATAACATTCATCAACATAGTAGCGATCGCTAGCTGCTTCTCGACCGTAGCGTTGAAATACAATTGGCGGACAAACCCGCGTGTACATGGGTACAGGTAATGGAATGTTGGGCAAGGGGCCAATTGCTAATCCCCAAGGTAGCCCAAGATAGATCGGAAAAACTTCTGGATCGATCCCAAGCAACCAAGGCATTCCCCATTCGTGGAGTTGCTGCATAATTTTGTAGCAATCAGCCAATACAATCAGCGTATCGTGAGCGCCCCAAGAAATCACAGGCACAATCGGCACATTTTCTCGCAACGCTAACTTAATAAATCCTTGCCGCCCCGCAAAGTAGATTTTGTTACGCAAATAATGCGGACGGAAGACATCTTCGGCTCCACCTGGATAAACTAGCACACTAGCTCCAGAGTGCAAGGCAGTGTAAGCCATTTTTGGATGAGCAATGATTGCTCCAGCCTTGGCGACCAGTTGCGCTAGTGGTGTGCTAACCTGCCAAGCCTTGGGATGCATCAAACCATAAACGGGTTGTTCTACACCAAATCGTCTGAACCAGTCGTATATGACCATCGCCATATCGGGAGATGAGAGTCCGCCATTGTGCGAACCAACAAACAGGACTTTTTCTTGGTGGGGAACATTCTCCCAGCCACTAGTTTTAACTTGGAAATAGTACTTATAGAAAAAGCCCAATAGAGGCATTACAGATTCTATGAACTTTGGATCTCGCTCATCCAAAGACCAACCGGGTTTTTTGTTTAAGGGATGTTGCTTTTTTGACATCGATGCATTCTAACAGGATCGGAACTTCGGAGGAAGCGGGGAGTCTTGAATTACAATTATTCAAGTCAAGTGCCGTATTGCTTCTAGCTTGACTAACCAAACACAGGGCAGAGCGATCGCCATACCAAGCACAATAAAACAATAAATCTAGCTGAAGTTATCCACAATCCTACCAAATACTGCTACGCCGATTCCCTGGCCGACAAACAAGCATAAAGGCAAAGAACGAAACGGCTGTATCTTGTGCTTCCGATGCTAACTCAGTGGCTTGGGTCTGGAGGGTGCTGTGCATCATATAAAAGCCCAATCCCGTTAAAATATTCAAGGGGATAAACAGCATCCAGTTTTGGAAAAATGCGATCGCTAAAAAGCTGATACACATCAAGCCTCCTCCCATGCCCATAAGAGGATGTTTTAAAAGTATTTAGCGATCCCCCCTAACTCCCCTTCAAAAGGGCTACGGTGTACACACAAGTCTTCTAGAATTGCCTCATAGGCTTTTGATCCCCCCAACCCCTCTTAAAAAGGGGGGCAAAAGTCTCTTAAAGTCCCCCAATTTATCGGGGGACTTAGGGGGATCTAGAACGTTTTGATACCTACAATAAGACTTTTAAAACATCCTCTAAGACAATTCAAAAGGCTCAAGGTTGAATAGTTTTCGCCGACTGGTTAAATAACAAATCTCGTAACTTCTCTGGATCGAGGGCTTGAGTTTTGAATGCTTCGGCTTTTTCATAGGCGCGAATTGTTGCTGGACGGGTTTTAATTGTCTCAAACCACCGCTTGAGGTGCGGAAAATCTTCTAGATTCTGACTTTGAATCTCATGGGCGACAATCCAGGGATAAGCAGCAATATCGGCGATGGAATAATCGCCAGCTACAAATTCTCTATCTGCTAGTTGCTTATTCAGTACTGCATATAAGCGTCCCGTTTCATTCACATAACGCTTAATGGCATATTCAATTTTTTCGGGAGCATAGACACTAAAGTGATGATTTTGCCCCGCCATAGGCCCCAGCCCGCCCATTTGCCAGAACAACCATTCTAAAACTTGAGTGCGTTGGCGTAAATCTTGCGGGATTAATTTCCCGGTTTTTTCAGCTAAATATAGCAAGATTGCCCCAGACTCAAATACTGAAATTGGCGCACCTCCATCTACCGGTTCGCGATCGACGATCGCAGGCATCCGATTGTTAGGAGAAATCTTGAGAAATTCGGGCTTAAATTGATCCCCAGCGCTAATATTCACAGGAATTATGGTATATTGCAAGCCGACTTCTTCCAAAAAAATCGTGATTTTATGACCGTTTGGGGTTGCCCAATAATAAAGATCGATCATGGTTATTTTTCCTAAAATTGTGTGATTGTGTTGTACGTAATTACGAATTGGATTCTGGTGCTTTGGCGATCGCTGCCCAAACTCTATGATGAACCTGAAGGATTGGTGTAGGATATTTTGTTTCGAGTAATTTTGCGAATTCTCGATCAAATACTTCTACTTTTTCTGGTGTCAAGCTGGCTCCCACACCAGCACTCGCCCGAATTCGTCCCCGCCAAGCCTCGTGTGTATAAGATACAAATACATCGTAAGAAAATGTGCGGATATCTCGGAATCCAACTTCGCCAATGTCTTGTAACCACAGGGGATGTAAGCCATTACCGCCAGCCAGATTCCACGCGGGATTATGAGCCTGGATCAGTTGTTCTGTGGCTTCAACGACATTACCTTTTAAGGGTATCCAATCAAAATGTGCGATCGCAATTGAGCCATTTTTTCTCAATATCCGAGTAACTTCTTGGACAGCACGGGGACGATCGAACCAATGCCAACATTGTCCAGCAGTGACTACATCGGCACTTGCATCTGGTAACTCGGTATTCTCGGCAGTTGCGACTCGATAATCTACTTTGATTTGGGCAGATTCGCTTAACTGTCTGGCTTGTTCTAAAAGTGATGCTGATGGATCTATGCCAATTACATAAGCACCTCTATCAGCAAAGCCCCGCGCTAGTGTTCCTGTTCCTGTACCAAGGTCAACAATATTCTGCCCTGGTAAACCTATACCATATTCAGACAGTCTGTTAAATAATGAACTGGGAAAACCAGCGCGGTGTTTTGCATAATCAACAGCAGTTGCACCAAAATCAATTTTCATACCTGCAAAACCATCCTTGTAACAATTGTCTAGGCTAGAAGTTCTCTACCCAAGGACGTAGTTCTACTTCATAAGTCCAAGCACTGCGCGGCTGGCGTAGAATACTGAGATAAGTTTGAGCGATCGCGTCTGGGTCAAGAGTACTATCAGGATTATCTAATGGATCTTGGCGAACTGCTGAACGGATTGCCCCATCAATCACAAAATGCGCCACATGGATATTCTTTGGTGCTAATTCTCTAGCAATACTCTGAGCCAAACCGCGCAGTGCAAATTTACCCATTGCAAAGGGAGCAGACAGAGGATAACCCTTAATACTCGCTGAGGCTCCAGTAAAAAATATAGCACCGCCGCCAAGCTGCAAAAACCTTTTGGTAGCAGCTTGAGCAACAAGAAAGCCTCCATAAGCAGTTACATCTAGGGTTTTTGCCACCTCAGCAGGATCTAAATCAATAAGAGGCCCCCGCACCCGAACTGGCAGGCATCAAACCAAGAAACAAAAACTATTGGGTACATCTCTCCTGGGGAAAACTCAGCTGCTAGGTTAGGCAATGACGAGTAAAAATCACGGAAAGATACGCTCAAAGTTTCATTATCATACGACCAGTTATAATCAGTGTCCCTCAAAAATTCCTGCCACTGACCCACTGTGACGGGGGTTCGTTGAATTGCATAAGTTGATAGCCATACTTCCCTTTGAGGCTGTTCTTCATACTCAGCATTAATCTCAACTTCAGGATCAGCGCCCATAAGAAAAGATCCTTCTGGAATTATTACCATATCAAGCATTGAGTTCATTACAACACCTCTCTTTAAAGTGTCACTCGATTAATCTATTTATAAATTAAGAATTAATTGAGCGTGACTGAAGATTGCTGTGAATTGCCCTTAGTGGGAGTTTGACCAATTTGCAGTACACCAACTGCGGCAATCAGACAGAGAACTCCTGATAAAATAAACGCTTGTAAATAACTACCCGACCAAGTTCTCAAGACTCCGGCTCCAAATGCTGCTGTGGCTGCACCAATCTGGTGTCCTGCGACAATCCAACCGAACATCACGCCGACATTTTCTTTACCAAAGGCATTGGCAACAAGACGGACTGTCGGTGGTACGGTAGCAATCCAATCAAGTCCATAAAATACGGCGAAAATGGAAAGTCCATAGAAGGAAAAGTTGAAACTGAAGGGCAAGAAAATCAAAGACAAACCCCGTAGTCCGTAGTACCAGCACAATAAGTAGCGATTATTCCATCGGTCAGATAGCCAACCGGACATAGTAGTTCCAAAAAAATCGAATAGTCCCATGATTGCTAGAAGACCAGCAGCCTTGACTTCCGGGATACCGTGGTCAATACAAGCGGGAATTAGATGAGTTCCAATTAACCCATTTGTGCTAGCACCACAGATAAAAAAGCTACCAAATAACAGCCAGAAATCGCGTTTATGCATTCCCAACCAGAGAGCGTTGAGGGTAGAGGCGATGGAATTTGCTCTAGGCTGTGATATCTCTACAGTTTCGCTGTTGTCGCCAAAGGGTCGCAACCCGACATCAGCCGGGCGATCGCGCATAAAGGCTGCGATCGCTGGAATAATTAGAAGTGCTGCACCAGTCAAAACCAGAGCCGCAGTTCGCCATCCAAAGCGATCGGATATTGAAGCCAGTATGGGCAAAAACACCAGTTGTCCTGTGGCTGTACTGGCAGTTAAGATACCGAGAACTAGACCCCGCTTCTCAAAAAACCAGCGATTGACAACAATCGCCCCCAAAACCAGGGCGATAACTCCGCTACCAGAACCGACAACTACACCCCAAAGCAAGACTAGCTGCCAAGATTCTGACATCAAAGTGGTTAAACCGACACCGAGAGCAATGACAGCAAGTGAGAATACCATCATCCGGCGAATGCCGATTCGCTCCATAACTGTGGCAGCAAAAGGGCCAATTAATCCGTAAAGTACCAAGTTAATGGAGATTGCCAAAGATATAGTTGCTCTACTCCAGCCAAACTCCTGTTCGAGAGGCACTATAAAAACTCCAGGAGCAGAACGAATTCCGGCTGCAACTAGCAAGGCTAGGAAGGTTAAGCCAGCAATAAGCCAAGCATAGTGAAAAGAACGACGCGCTAGGAAGGAGGCTAAAGACATGATGAGTAGGGAGTGGTGGCAATAAGTTCGGTTAAGGTTTTTTGATGAAAATTCTAAATCACAAAGACGCGATGAATCATTACAAATTACAAAGACGCGATAAATCGCCGTCAAGACAAAGGACTGATTATTGTAGAGACGGCGATTCATCGCGTCTCTTGTCTTAACCGAACAGTATTGGCAGTAGTGGAGCAGAGATCAATATCTATAATTTATCGAGTAGGTATAAATGGGACTTGTGAATGACTATTAAAGACTCATTCACGAGTCCTTGAGCTTCGTTGATGAACCTCAAAGCTTCGTCGATGAACCTCAAAGCTTCGTCGATTAACCTCAAAGCTTCATCGATGAACCTCAAAGCTTCGTTAATGAACCTCAAAGCTTCGTCGATGAACCTCAAAGCTTCGTCGATTAACCTCAAAGCTTCATCGATGAACCTCAAAGCTTCATCGATGAGCTTTTTAACTCCATGAATGAGGCTTAGAACTCGACTCTTTTACCTCTTGCTTTATGCCCAATTTAGGGAAAGCTAACCTGCATAAGGATTACCGATTCTATCCACAGAGACGTTGGAGGAGAATGGTAAACGACCTGGATTTAAGCGTGGTTCGGCTGCATAGCCCACGGGAACAACAACAGCGATCGCTAAATCTGGATTATCCCCAGCACCAATCACTTCCTTTACCTTATCCTCAACCCAACCGTTCATAAAACAAGTGGATAATCCCAAACTTTCTGCTGCTAACACCAAATGAGTAGCGGCAATAATGGCATCTTTGATCGCATATTCGCGTCGCTTGTCGCCTAACGTAGCTTGAAATTGTGGGATTGCGGTTTTAAAGTAGTTTACCGTACCTTCATTCCATGCTCCAGTTTCACTTGCTTGCTCAAAAATTGGGGTTAAGTCTCGTTCGCCTACGTTAGGATCGGCGGCAAAGACGAAGGTTACAGGTGCTTGGACAATTTGCTGTTGATTCCACGATGCTGCTGATAGTGCTGCCTTTTGCGCCTCATCTTGCACAAGAATAATTTGCCAGTCTTGGATATTAAAGCTGCTAGGCGCTGCCACGGTCAATTCTACCAGTTGTTTGAGCAGTTCTGGGGCGATGGGATCTGTTTTAAAAGTTTTGATTGAACGGCGTTGAGCGATCGCACTGGGTACATCTAAAGGTTGAGTTTGAGTGATCGGACTCATGAGATTCTCCTGATAATTGAGTTATTGACCAAATAATTCGTAACTAGAGTACAACCAAATCTATTTATTCATGAAACAAAAATAAAAATTATTCCCTGTTTCAGAATAAACAACTTGCCTACAGCCCTGACAAGGGACTTCCAACTAAAAAATATCCCATCGCTTTGTAGGTAGGGAGCAGGGAGCAGGGAGCAGGGAGCAGGGGGAGGAATAATCGTGTTAAGTCTAGAAATTGGGATAATTTATTTTTTGGAGTTCCCTAAAAAAATACTCAACTACTTCTTGTGGGGCGGGCAAGATGCCATTGGTGTCAAGTTAAGAAAAATAGAGTGTTGTCAAGTGGGAGAAATTCAATGGTAAAACCAACACAGAGGTGTTGATATTAGTCATGAGTAAACCCCGCAAAAAACAAGGGCATCCAGATTTTCGGCATCGAGTCACTGTCCCCGCCCCATCAAGCCAAGAGATAGAATCGCGGCTATTTGAGTTAATCAGTCCAGGTACATTTGCCAATCTCAAAGGGGTAAAAGACAAAGAACGTAGCTTGCGCGATCGTTTACTAACCCTACCAGTGATGGCAGCAATAGTGTTGAGTCTAGTGTATCGGCAAGTACAACACTTAACAAAAATTTGTATTTTTTTACACAAACTATCAAATTGCCCAGCTTCTATCCCAGATTCCTGTGTATAAATATGCCAGAAACTAAATCAAGTCCTCATACACATACAAATACATTATTACCTGCATCTGCGATCGCCTCTTCTATCTCTCAAGAAATCTACGATGTTGTAGTGGTTGGCGCTGGGCCTGTTGGGTTAGCAACTGCCATTGGCTTACGTAAACGTGGAATTGAAAATATCCTTGTCATCGATCAAACTCGCGCCTTTCGTCAAATTGGGCAAACAGTGGATCTTCTCCCCAATGGATTACAATCTCTCAAATATTTAGATCCTAACGCTTACGAAGAAGTCAAAAAAACTGGACTTGGTTTATTGAATTCCCAGCAGTCTAATGACCAGAAAGCTGTCGAACCTACTGAAGAGAATCAACCCCCTAAAACTTCACCAAAATGGATTTACAAAAACTTAAAAGGACAAATAATTAACTCAATTTCGCTTAGTTTCGATGACTGGTTTAAAGATTATGGCGAGGGAAGAGTGTCAATTTCTTGGTACAATTTGCAGACAACCCTCAGACAGCTACTTCCAGAAGACCGAGTTAAAGCTAATCACCGTTGTATTAATGTTGTAAATGAGCCGGAAAAAGGTTGTATCCGCATAGATTGTGTAGGTGATACCCAAATAGAAACCAACCCCTATGCCTATTGGACGGATGGGCAGAAACATAAAGATCCGCAGCCCCAAAACTCAGATATTCCTCCCCCAGAATTAACAACAAAATCCATTAGAGCTAAACTAATTGTTGCCGCAGACGGGATTAATTCTACAGTTCGTAAGCTGCTTTACACAGATACTCAACATCATGATTTTGCTCGACCTGAATACTCTGGGTTTGCAGCTATATTGTGTAGGGAAATAGCTGAAGTACCAAAGGAACTATGGACAAAACTAAAAGAAGATTTCTTTCAAGACTCACCACTTGTAACAATTACTAATGATGAAATATCTGGAAATTCTGTTTGTATAAATAACATCAGGATAATTTTATATTACAGACCAACTGGTGAGGCAGGGTACATAATACATCTTGCTTTGCCTTTAGACTCATTGCAAGGAAAATCTGAAAGTTCTTTAATTGACTTAGCTTTGCATGAGTTGGAAAAAGCAGGTTTTCCCGATCCGCTTAAGCAATTAGTGCGTCTGTCTCCTCCTGCCAAAATGCAGCAGCGTCCATACTATATTCACCACGCGAGCATTTCAGATTCTTTACAAGTTTCTAACCCAACTGACCTCAATATAGAAGCTAATCCTGGCACAATTCCACCAGCCTGGAGTCTAGGGCGAATCGTCTTAGTTGGCGATGCTGCACATGGAATGCCTCCCTTCATGGCTCAAGGAGCTAATCAAGGATTGGAAGATGCATTAGTAGTTACAACACTCATCGCTAAAATTGCTGAGGAGAATAACTGGGATAATCTGCAAGCTATAGCCAAAGCCTTCGAGAAATACGAACATCTTCGTCGCCCATTGATAGCATACGTCCAAGAGGCAACATTACAGCGATCGCCCCACTCGTCAGAAAAACAGTGGCAGAAGTTCAATCAACAGTTGTATCGCCGCAATTTCGACCAAATAATAGAGGCATTGTAGTTAACCGTCTGTGAAAATTTTGATTACAATGCAGATGTCCACTAGGCGGCGTGCTGTCTATCCACGTAAATCCAGAAGATAATCGATGAGTAATCAACTACAAGACTACAATCCTAGCGGCGTAGGTGAAATAAATGGCAACCTCTTAGGTTTGCCCTGCGATTATGAGTCTGCAAATCTGATTGTCTTTGGTGTGCCGTGGGAAGTCACTGTTTCCTATGGTGCAGGCACTGCTAACGGCCCCCAGCGAATCCTCGATGCTTCGACTCAACTAGATTTATTCGATTTTGATAACCCTAATGGTTGGAAGCAGGGAATTTTCATGGTAGAAATTCCCCAAGATATTTTAGAGAAAAATACATATTATCGCGCCTTGGCAGCAAAAATTATTGAGCGATTAGCCCAAGGTAAAGAACTTTCAGATACACCAGATTTAACACCTGTCCTCACAGAAATTAATCAGGCTGGGCAACAGGTTAATCAATGGCTGTTTGAAAATTGTCAAGAAGCAATTAACAAGGGTAAGCAAGTCGCAGTCATTGGAGGAGATCACAGTTCGCCGTTAGGTTATTTCCAAGCATTAGCGGCTAACTACGCCAACTATGGCATTTTGCACATTGATGCCCACGCAGATTTACGCGATGCTTATGAGGGATTTGAGTTTTCCCATGCGTCGATTATGTTTAATGCGATGAAAATACCGCAAATTTCCAAGCTTGTGCAAGTGGGTTTGCGCGATATAAGTCATGATGAAGTGCAAATGATAGACCAATCTAGCGATCGCATTATTGCATATTACGACCCAGCCATTAAACAAAAGCTTTACTCTGGAACAACTTGGCTTGATTTATGCCGAGAAATTATCAGTCATTTACCTGAGTTTGTTTATATTAGCTTTGATGTCGATGGTCTAGATCCCAAACTTTGTCCCAGTACAGGTACTCCTGTTCCAGGTGGGCTGGAATTAGAACAAACATTTTGTCTATTTCGGGAATTAGTCAATAGTGGTAGAAAAATTATTGGCTTTGATATTTGTGAAGTCGGTGATGCTGAATGGGATGGAAATGTTGGAGCGCGGGTAGTTTACAAGTTAGCAAATTTGATGGATTTATCTCAGCCAAAAATATAACCGATACAATTTTGGCAGAGTGGCAATAATACTGCATTCAAGGCGATGACAACAGCAACTCCTCGATCTCTCACCCTCGAAGAATTCCTAAAACTACCAGAAACCAAGCCTGCTAGTGAATTTAGGGACTTCCAGAAAATAAACCATCCAATTTATTCACATTATATTTTCTTACTCCCCCCGCTTCCTACCCCCAGCAAGAACTGCGGTCTTCACGATCGGTCCTTAAACGGACATGATATAACGAGGCGACATCTTCGATTTACATGTCTATCAAACGGATGAGTTAATTTTAATGAAGAGAGATTTTTGCATATTGGGCTGATACCATTTCACGACTCTACACCCGCCCCAAAGTAGCTTGCAAGGGAAAATAATTGCTAGGCGACTTGTTGTAGGCGACGGGAAACCATTAGCCAGTCAAGTTTTATCGCACTTCCCAATGCTTGTCGTTACTTTAATACTGAGTATTTTTTATAACTTTATATTAAAAAATAATTACTTAACCAAGGAGAGATGCGAAAATCTATGAAAATACAGTGTAATTAGATTGTTAATTCTTTACTTGCTTCCTTTTGCCTGCATTATCTTTTGCTCACATGATTTTGATGCTACCTTTACATTATTCCTTAATTATTAAGTGTGGGATAATACACAATGTACTTCTTCCTGAGATAATCCGTAGACTGTCATTAGTATTAAAGTAACAACTTTATCCAAATTACCCGTCTAACACTTTTGAGTAAAAAATCATAGGGTAGAATAACTGAATATTGCTCAGATATTTTTAAAATTCAAAGCAGGGTTTTTTAATGATCGGCTTAAGTAATTCGGAAAACGGCATAGTTAGCAGCATAGCAGCCACTAAAAGGCTGGCAAGGGCAATGATGGTTTCTGGTGGCGAGTTCTCGCTGATATTAGCTTGTTGTAACTGTGTTGAAAGGCAGCAGCAAGTGCTGAATCTGTTAACAGAATTTTCATCAGCAGATATCCACGAAATCCTGCTCTCACCTGCGGCTGACACTTTGTATACAGCAATTACAACTGCGATTGGTGCTACTCAACCCGAAGCTTTAATGGTACGGGGTTTAGAATCTGTAGTGGAAATTAACCAACTAATCATCAGTACCAATATCATGCGAGATGAGTTTCGGAAACAGTTTCAGTTCCCGTTGGTGTTGTGGGTGAATGATGAAATTCTACGCAAGCTAGTCTGGCTGGCACCAGATTTCAAAGACTGGGCAGCTAGTACCATTAGATTTGATGTACCTCACAATCAGTTAGTTGAAGCCGAACAACAAGCCATCAGCGCCTAATATTGCCTGAGCTTACTTGCAAAATATTGTATCCGCTAGGTTTATCCGAGCAAAACCTTAGCTTTAAAATTACTTTTATTGAATCTCTGCTTACACCGGTGAGGCAAACAGCTTTGCTAGGTGTCCTCGCAAGCTATTTTTTAAAACAAGGGTATGTATTCCCTTCTCTGACAAAATCCTCATTTTATGAAGCTTGAGCTTCTAAGTTATTACTCTATTGCCATAAGACTATAGGGAGTTTTGATTGAATGCATTTTCATCGATAATTTGTATAAGGAACAAACAATCAGTACATCAGCGTCTGTCTTTATATGTGTTTCAGAAAACATCCACTAAATTAATTCCAACTGCTGAAGTTCTGGAATTATGTATTTTATTGTCTATTAGTGTCTGGATATTATTTTTGCTCTCTATAACTCTTGATTAACACCGCTATATTACTATGAAGCTCATGCTGAAAGACTACTTTAACATTAACCAAGCACGAATTTTAACTGCTTTGATTTTGACTGGAATTTTGTCTGTTACTAGCGGTTTAACACTTATCAAAGATGCTAAAGGCGCTTCTATAAACTTATCGTTAGAAACAAGTAATGAAGTTCTCAAAGAGAATATTAAATCAAACCGCTTGCCACGTCCAGTAGCTAACGCAGTACTACAAGATTTAGCCCGCAGACAGGGAATTTCAGCCAGAGAACTGCAAATTATTGATTATAATCAACAGACTTGGCGCAATGGTTGTTTGGAACTGCCTCAAGCTGATGAATTCTGTACCCAAGCGTTAATTCCTGGTTGGCTGATTGTGGTATCTAATGGCGAACAAAACTGGACTTATCATACCAATCAGACAGGTTCCACAGTCAGGCTGAATCAAAAGGCTAGCGAAGGTACATTGTCCCCTGTGCAAATTCCAGCCAGCGAGTTACCACCACCATTAGATAGAGATGTAGTATTTCGGCAAATTTCTAGTGGTGGCTTTGCTGGTAGAACTTACCAGACTGTTTTACTCAAAGATGGGCGATTAATTCGCGTGCGGATTGGTGATGCAAATGATTCTGAACGTAGTGTTCGCCGCGTTTCTGTACAACAGGTACAACAATTTCGGAGATTTTTAGAACGTTCTAAATTTAGTAAATTCCAAAATCTGAGTTACCCAGCCCCTAGTGGTGCTGCTGACTATATCACCTTCACTCTTACCAGCCCAGAGGGTACGGTTCAGTACAACGATATTTCTAAAGATAATCTGCCAAAGAATTTACAGACAGTAGTCAAAGCCTGGAATCATCTCGCAACCAGTGCCCAATAATAAAAATAATTCTGAATTAGGTTGATCGGATTAGATGGCGATTGTTTTAGCGCTTACAATCGAAGCGATCGCTATCTATGCCAATTGTTCATAATTTTGATAATGTCTGTAGCAAATGATGAAAAGGTTTCTCAAGTGGTGTGTTGAGTTTTCTTCTTGGTGGAATATTGGTCAAAGCAGAAAGTCCGGGTTGTTTGCCGTTATAGTTATCTTGAGTGTGGTAGCTACGGTAATGCTATCGTTCCCCTTGAACGCTCAAATTAGTCTGCCGCGAACTGCATCTGAGTTAAGGGGAGTGTGGTTAACAAATATTGATAGTGATGTGTTATTCGAGCGCGATCGCCTCAAGGGATCTTTGCAACGCCTTGATGAACTCAATTTTAATACTATATATCCGGCGGTTTGGAATTGGGGATATACATTGTATCCTAGCAAAGTTGCCCAAAAAGTTATCGGGCGATCGCTCGATCCCACGCCTGGATTACAAGGACGAGATATCCTCAAAGAAATTGTCGATGTGGGACATCAAAAAGGGTTAACAGTGATTCCCTGGTTTGAATTTGGTTTTATGGCACCAGCCGATTCTCTGTTAGCTAAAAATCGTCCCCAATGGCTCACTAGCCGTAGCGATGGAACTCGGATTGTCAAAGATGGGAATGATAATCGCGTTTGGCTAAATCCCTTTCGCCCTGAAGTCCAAGAATTTATTCAAGATTTAATCGTTGAAATTGTCAGAAATTACAATATTGACGGCATTCAATTTGATGACCATTTTGGCTTACCATCAGAATTAGGGTACGATGCTTACACAGTGGCACTTTATAAAAAAGAACACCGTGGTAAAGCTCCTTCCAAAGACTTTAAAGATCCAGAATGGGTGCGCTGGAGAGCCAACAAAATTACCGAGTTTATGAAACGGGTATTTACAAGCATCAAAGTTACTAAAAAAAATTGCCTAGTTTCTGTTGCTCCTAATCCTCAACGTTTTTCTTATGATTTCTTTTTAGCAGACTGGCAGAAGTGGGAACGGCTGGGAATTGTTGAAGACTTAGTTTTGCAGATATATCGGGATGACTTGAATGTTTTTATCAGCGAATTAGAGTACCCAGAAGTGAAAGCGGCAAAGAGCCATATTCCAGTGAGTGTAGGCATTTTGGCTGGGTTGAAAAACCGATCTGTGCCAATGCAGCAGATTCAGACACAAGTGCAAAAAGTACGCGATCGCAATTTTGCTGGAGTCTCTTTCTTTTTCTATGAATCCCTCTGGAATATGGGCAAAGAAAAGCCTCAAGAGCGTCAGAATAGTTTCCAGAGAATTTTCCCCACACGCGTAGCTTACCCGAATTTGCTAGCCGGTTGGAAACCATTCAGTTAATTTTCCTAGAAATCTGTCGGTGAACACATCACTTAATTTCAGTGAAGATTCACCGACAATCACTTAAAAATCCGTCATGGTAATTTAACTAGCTTGCTGTCCAAACCGTCTCTGTAAATCAGCCTCCGCTTCCTCAATTGTCATCGGAATCTGTTTTGCAGATATTGCTTGTTTGGGTGTAGTCTCCATAAACACTATCCTATTCCCAAACGCCCAGCCAAGCCGGGAGTTAAGGGTAGAAGTGTGGTAATCATCAAGAATAGAGCTAAAAGCCCCAAAGCGGCTCTAGCATCATCGGGTTCAGTAATTTCATTCAAGCTGGGACGTTCTTGATCCCGTTGCAAAAAGAAAATCACGATCGCCCAGTACATAGCAATCATATTACCGAGAGACACTAGCGCCAGTAAAATTAAAGTTGCGATCGTTGCTCGTCCTGCGGTTTTGCGTCCATAAATTGCTTGAACAATTCGCCCTCCATCTAGTTGTCCTGCGGGCATCAAGTTCAAAGCGGTAATTACTAACCCCAGCCAACCAATCACCACTAGGGGATGAACGCTTACTAGGGGTGACTGCAACGCCGAACCAAGGACAACTCGCGCCAAACTTCCCACCAAAATCGACCCTTGGAAAAACTGATTGGGCAATTGAAATAAACTACCTGGGTGGGAAAGCAGCAAGCCCGTCACCAGCATTAACAAAGAGACAATACCACCTGCGGCTGGCCCTGCCAAGGCAATATCAAATAATACCTTACGGTTGGGCAACAGAGATTCAAAGCGGGTAATTGCACCAAAGGAGCCAATTTGCACTGCGGGTAGAAAGAAGGGCCAGCTAAGGCGAATTTGGTGACGCTGGGCAAGTAACCAATGACCAATTTCGTGAGCTACTAAAATCGCAAATATCCCAGCGCCTATGGGCAAAGCTTCTTGAAACCGCCCTGGATTACCAAAAAAATCAAAATTCAGCAGTAATCCCGCAGCTTCTAAATTAGTAGCAATAGTTGCTATCAACAGAATACCTGCAAAAGCTTTTTGCGATCGCAACATCGGCTTGGGATCGTTGCGACTCGGCAGGACAATCACCACAGGTCTACCGTCTGTATTTTCTACTAAAAACAGACGATAGCGATCGCCTAGACGTTGCTGTAAACTTGCAGTTAGACGGTTGTGAGTTTCTTCTGGTTCTCCCCGCAAATTGCCTTTGAAAATGGCTCCATCTTGGTAAGCAATGGTTTCTGTGGCAAAAAACGTATCGATACCAAAAATGCCTTTAATTGCATTCAAGTCCTCTTCCGGTATTGGTGGAATTTCCGCTTTCAGTTCTGCGACTGCTAGTTGTGGGGAATTTGCTTCCAGTGAAGAAGCAGCAGCGAGTCTTTCGGTTGCACGTTGCTTGAGGATGGCATCTTGCCCAGCTGCGCGTAACTGTCTGCCCAAGTAGACGTATAATCCGGCGGAAGTCACTACTAAGAACAATATACCCGCTATATTGATGTAAATCCCTGCGGCAAACAATCCAAAAAACAGGAGCCAGGGAGTCATCAACACCACCGACTGTAACCAGGCTAAGATTCCCAGCTTACCAAAAGGTCTAGCGCGATAAAAGCCCCAGCCCAAAATGCCTAAAGCTACCAGTAGGATTGCCGCCAGGATAGAAGTTTCTGATAAAGTAAACATCTCCAAACCTTTGCTATTGAGACTAAGCCAGAACAAGTCCGGTATTGCAGATACACTATTAATTTATAACGTTGCCTGTCCTCTGCTCAAATTATCCGGTTTGGCGTAGGCTAGCAAAAACCACAGGCATTGCACTTTTGGTAGATCATTAATCTAGCTCTGCTTCAGTTTCCTCATCTGCGATCGCAAAATCACTGATGTAGTCCCGTACAACACGCTCAAAAAATAGGGGAGCAGGTAAACCTGTCCAATCGCTGTAGTGACCAAAGCCATAGCGCAGTGACTCTACAAGGGCAGCTAAGTCATCAGGATTATCTTCTGGTTGTCTCAAGGTAACAACAATCTCTAGGGGGTTGGGAGTAGGCCAGCGACCTACAAATGGAGCTTTTGTAGAGAGTTGACTTATCTTTAATCCAGCTTTGTTGCTTAGAGTCTTGGTTAAACGATAACAACTTTGCCCACGTGAATATTGATGTGGTGCTTCACGTGCCACAGATAGATAAGCCACACATCCAGTTTGGTTAGTAGCGCTGAGTCGAAATAACCCAGTCGAACTAGATGCTGAATCTATTTTAAGTGTAGGCGGCAGTTTGTTTAGTTCTTCTTTAGTTCTGGTATCTTCTAAAGAAGTCTCTATTAAATGTCTGGCTTTTTTCTCAATAATACCAGGGGCGAGTTCTTGGCGAATGCGAATTAGACGTGCGTCTTGCCATTCATCCTGCATATTCTCAAACTGCTGGCCAAGGTTAATTTGATTAGCATTAATTCTGCTATCAGCAAGCCAATCCCACAGTTGGACGCAGTTGGAAGAATCAATCATAACCAATGGTTGCATCCCATCTTCCACAGAGTTAGAAACAATCTGTTTTACAAAGTCCATGAATCGAGTTTGAGACACATTACGCTTATCAGCTAGTTTGATTGGAGTAAGTTGGGCAATAAAAGCTAGTGCATCAGAAAAGCTAAACCACGGGCTGATTACTAAATTTCCTTTCTCGTAAGCACAGCAAAGCTCACATTTTCCTGTATCTACGTTGAGGCGCATTACCACTGCTAAAAATGTATTCTCAATAACACCACGAGCGCGACCCCTTTGTTTACGGACGATTGTGAATCCTAAAATTTCTTTTGGTCTAGCTTCTGGTGGGATATTTTGCAAGTACTTGTCAACCTTTTCTTTTACACCATCAATCCGACCAGAATGAGCCGAGAACAAATCTTTCAAAGCGGACTGCATCCGATGGAAGAAATCTGCGAGTTTGAGATGCTTTGTTTTACGTGTCTTTGCAATGGGTAGAAGAAACTGCACGCCACTACCAACCTTTGCTAGTGCTTGGCGGGTTGAAGGTTTATTAACTTTATCGTCATGTTTAACAGTGTTTTTTCCAGTAGGATCTGGGTAAAATTGCCGTGCCATTATCAAGGAGAAAGTTGGCTTATTGGGGTCTTCAATCTGTTTTGCAGTGGATTTCCATGCTTCAATTCGCTGACGCGATCGCTCCTTATTTTTCAACTCTTTTGCAGGTAAAACCTCTCGTGGCCCGTGAGTATTTGCTGGCAAGCGATTAATAAAAATTTCGAGTGTGTTTCCCCACAAAACTTTAGTAATTTTCTGCAATAGCTTTGCTTCTTTCTCCAAATCAGCTTCATAAAATATAAAAAGTCTCGGTTGCTCATTAGGATATAATCGCTGCATCGCTGCTTGGTTTGCCTGAATGATGGTTTGGAGAGCATTCGTTTGATTCGGCGTAACTTTATTAAATTGAAAAGCTTTTCTTCCCGACTCAATCTCTTCTAAACGAATGTCAAAGTGTTTGCGTAGCAAACTATTGATTTGATTGTCGTCGAGTTGATCGAGGTATTTCGCAGTAAGCTCCAACTCTGAATTGGTTTCGAGAGCTTCCAAAACACCACCAAGCAGTGTAGGAAGATTAATCATCCGCGATGCTGTATCATCTAGTTTGTGCTTAGATGGTACTTTTGTGTAACCATCGAATATTTTGATTCCTAATGGGTTAAGAATTTTAGCGATCGCTTCCAAGGCATCTAATTTATCAATCTCTGGTACGCCTGTTTCAATACCGTATCCTTCTGAACTATTTTGGTCGTCTTCTGAATTATCTTGAAGTCCATTACGGTAAGTCAGAACTACCTCACAGTTATCAGTAGAGGCTTTCCCCAAAGCGATTTGTTGCCCATCGAAAGATTCCAGAGGCAGTTTCAATTCTCTCCGCAGGATTTCAAAATCTGTATCTGTCACCCAACTCCAATTCTTCTTCTCTTGTTCATTATTTTTATCTTGTTTGCATTTTACTTTATAGGTAAAAGCGCGATCGGGATAGTCTTGAGAAAAGATGAAACCGCTAATATTCTTACGATCGTATTTAGGATCTTTTAACTGAGTAAACCAGCGACGTTTGGAAACCTCAATTTTCACCAAAGGTTGAGGCAAAGAAGGATAAGTCACAACTTCCAAGCTCACCACAAAACTGAATTTCCCTTTTGCGTCAGGTAAGGTTATCGGATCGGTCATCAATTTTACAATCCCAGAATTGCTGGAAAGAATACGTTTTATCGGCCCTAACTCTGGAAAAATCTCTTGTCCAGCAATTTGACGAGCTACGTAATCTACTATCGCACGATAGGCATATTTATCTGTGGGATCTTTTGGCTGAGTTGTACCTGTCTGTTTAGACCAATTCCAAGGGAATACTTGAGATTTAAATGGAGAAATTTTCAGAAGTTTTCCTCTTTCCTGCAAATCTTGCAAGCGGTCAATAATATTCGTTGATATGTCTTCTTTTTTTACAAACGGTCTGAGATGATTTGTAAACCAGTCGTTAATAATTGGGCGAAGCATTTGATTGATATCTTTTTCATTACCACCATTTAGGTAAACAAAAGGTTCTGGATCGCTTCCCCTTTTAGCGTTATTCAATGCAAACTTCGTAAGACCTACATCTGGTTCAATTCGCGCTGCATCTTTTAGTACTACTTCTAGAAATCCTCGAAATGAAGCATAGGGGAGATTTTTGACATTAGTTCCTTTTTGAATATCTGCGAAATCTAACATAGCTGCCTTTGTCCAAGCAAGAGTAAAACCCTCTACTATGATTGGAGGCAGATTATCCGGTACAGTGAAGGCTTGGGTAAATCTCTTGACAGGCTTGATTTGGCCTTGCTGAATATAAAAGGTATCTGAAACTAAATTAACATCAGTTTCTTCGTCTTCATCTTCTTCAGATAAATCTTCTTCAAGTTCAATTTCATCAGAAAATTTGTCGCTCATTTTTACATCTCCAATAGTGTTGAAAAATCATTAAAACCGTCTTCTTCATCCGTAAAATCTTGTGAATTAGCTAGTTCATCCGGGTATTTTACTCCTTGAATGCGTTGTAAAGGTATTAGAAATGCGCCGTAAAGTTCTTGATAAATTTCCCGAATTACAGGATCGGGGTGGTTGACACATTCTTCTAAAATTATTCGCATCTGCACCAGCATACTATCTCGCCCAGAATCGGGTTTATCTTCTGCTGAATTTTTAGCCCAAGCTGCATCCACAAAGTAAACTGATACTGGGCATCCATTCCGCATTCCTCGCCCAATTGTTTGCAAAATCGCCACCATTTGATTAGCTGTAAACGATTTGAATAGTTCAGGGCCTAAACGGCTAGCCATTAAGGGTTCACGTAATAATCTATTGGCAGTTTTCCAAAGGTCTTTTCTAGATTGCTGCCAAGAAGTTGCGATCGCATTTAAATCTTCTGTTTGACTAAAAACTCGACTATCAAATTCTTGTGTTGCCCGTCCTGCCAAGCTGTACAACAGCCGCATATCATCTTTGGTAGGATGAGGACGAGTCAGGAAGTAAATCGAGCCAATTGCCGCATCTAGTTTCCTATCCCCTTTGGTGAAAACGATGTTCACACCCCGATTAATTGCCAACATGGGAAAAATTAAAATATCACAGTTTTCATCATCTCCTAATGCCTCACACTGAGCAGAGGTGATAAAATCCTGCGGTTGTTCTCCATCTCTGAGGGATTTAACAATTGCCTTTGTATGCCGCCCAACTTCAGGATGATAGTCATTGATATACTTCTTGATTGTGCGAGCCTGATCGTAACTATTGACAACTAAAGCGGCTTTGCGGCGAATACCAAATTTGACATCAAAATTACGCATGGACTTGTAAATTTCAGATTTAGTAATTCCTCCGCGCACAAGAGCATTCACCATCCGCTTAAGATTATGGTTTTGCAGTTCGCCAGCACCACTATATTTGAGAGGTTCATCACCATGTTCACTATCTGGAAACCATTTGAAACGATAAACGCTCTGTTCTGGTTTATGTTCTGACTGACGCGGTTTTAGTAAATAATGCGGCCCAGCGTTAATGTGGTAGGCGGGACTAGCTTCTAAAAATGAAGTTGCTGAAGTAATTAAAACGGCTGGGCTGGGATGTCCATCATCTGCGTCTAATAACCGATGAAAGCGATGCATTAACATTCGAGGCGCACCAACAAATGTAATGTAGGACAATTGCACATTTTTGGCGGCGGTACGTGTTGTTTGTGCTTTGGAAAAACTGTATTCCACTCCAGAAAATGAACCTAAAATGCTTTCTGGAATAAATTTTCGGAGTTCTGGTGATGCAGTTGACTCCCCAATTGTTTCACGAATGAATCCCTCTGCAACCATTGTTCTAGTTCCTGGTACAATTCGCTGGTAGCCCACAATTACGAAAGTAACAGTTATAAGTAATTTAGCTAAATCTTCTGCTTCTATTGTTGGTGAATGATCTGGAAAACAGAGCTTAAGAAATAATTCGGCAATTTCTTCTACGATCGCATCACGTCGCTTAATCAGATTTTCAGCTAGGTAACGGCGAAAATGATTAATGAGAGTTTTCCATTGCTTTTCAAGGGTTTCACGGTTATAGCCTAAAATCCGAGGCCACAAATCTGCTTTAAAGTCTTGAGGGTTCTCAACACCTGTGCGATCGTAAAAGGCGTTATATGCTGCCGCTTCCCAAAATTCAGTCAGCGCCCGACTTTTACTAAAGCCTAGTTTGGCTTCTTGCTCATCAAGATCATTCTGCTGAGAGGATTTCTTTAAAGTATTCAATAGTTCGCTAACAATCCGTAATACAGTCAGTAATTGATTTTCGTAGCGTTCTCCCACCCGCGACTTAGACATATTCTGAAGGGTGGTAATTAAGGAAGTATTATGGTTGCCAAATTCTGACAAGTCACGACTGTAAAGTTCTACATCCCGATCGAATAATCGATAATTCTCACCACGAGCAAAGCGGTTATGAATTTGTTCTAAAATTACCCGATGAATGGATCGCTCTGAGCCTGAAATACTTAAGGTTGCTGCCCCATAACCATCTAACACTGATTGCACCATGTCGCCTTCATCGAAAACAACCACGTCGAAGGTACGGGCAATTAATTCAAAATATCGTACTTGTTCTTGAATCGCGTGAGGTGATATTTGAGTATCGAGCGATCGCACATGACCAACCCAAATATTAGCATCCAATAAATCTCGCGGTGCTTTGTTTCGACCGCACATTGTCCATAAGGGACACAGGCATTTCTTCATCTTTCCCTGTTTCCCTCCACCTTGCAATATCTTGTTGCAAGGTGCGTAACCAAACCCCCACAGAGACATATCGGCAGTTGAAAAGGCTGGTAGGACGCAGTTCATCCCAAAAACTTCTGCCTGTTCTAAGGTATGGGCAAAGCCACCATTACCTCGTGTTGCTATAGCTTCAGCAATATTATCTGCATGGCCACGGCGAGTTTCATCACTTTGTCCGACAAGCATTCCCACCTTAACTTGATGAAATGCCAGTTCAGCCATGTACTGTCTAGCAACTTCTATGGAGGGAAACACAAACATTGCTTTATAGTCATGTAGTCCCAGCCAGACAGCTATCAACACGAGGATGGTTGTTTTACCTGACCCTGGCAAACCAATTAAGTGCTTGATGTCTTCTAATTCCAGAACATCTTCTTCTTTCCGCAGACCCTTTCCAGCTTCCGATACCATCAGGTCAAAGCGTTCAAAACGATCTGCCCAACTACCAGATCGTCGCTCAGGATCTTGCCTTTCACGCTCGTCCATCTCAATAGCCAGATCGCGCAGTTCACTTAGGGGAATGCGAATTTTTCCTCTTGGTTGGCGGTTGAGGGAATGTGTACGACGTGCAGCAATCGGGGCGGTAATCGGAGCGATCGGCATCCTTACTGCTGTTGACTCTTCACCTAACGCAACCGCCATCGGCTGACGAGGATCGGCAAATGTAAAACCATAGGAGTCGTATGACAAAGGAGTACTTAAAATTTGACGCGCTTGTGTAATTAAAGAATCTTCTAAAGGGTCTGTTCTTTTAAAGTGAAGTGTTTCAATGTCAATCTCATACGTCCCTTTAGTGTGGTTGCAGTAATGATGATTGTTATAGAGAGCAATTGCGTGTTTAACTGATTGCTGTGTAACAAAAGTCAGCGACATCTGCCGCATATTGAAAATTGCTTGACGGGCAGGCTTTAATGTAGGTGCATTTAAAATGCTCGCCATGCCTGACATAATTACTGGTGCGTACTCCAGTGAATTAGTATCAATAAATTCCTCCATTAAGACGCAAAGCCAGCAAATTCGGTCTGCACCTTTCCAAAAATCAGGTTTGGTTCGCATAAGGCATCTTCTTTAAAAAATCAATTACAGAGGAAACCGACATAATTTCTAAACTGGCGGGATCGCCCTTTTTATCTAATGTTGAAATGAGGGTAGAAATGTAGCTTGGGTTGTCCTCAATTAAGCGATCGCTAACCGCAAGAATCCGGCGGCGATAGTGAATCAGCCCGCCAATACTACGATTGAGACGCAAAGCCAGAGTCACCGGACTTGTGTAAGATTTGGCATCAATTCCAATTGCCCGTTCGTTAATTGCCACATCGCATAAATCCGACTCCGGGTAAAGTTCAGCATTGAGCTTATTTTGTCGGGCTGTATCAAAAATGGCTAATTCGTCAATTGCTGGGCCTGTCCAGTAGGTAAGAATTCGTGGCTCGGCAATTCGTAAAATGTCTTTGGGATCTAGTTTTTCAGATACTTTTGGTGAGTTGTGGCCAATGCACTGGCGAATTGGACACCGCCCTTGTGAAAAAAGTTTTTTGTTGGGATGCGATCGCATCAGTGTCCCACAGTGGGCGCAGCGATGTGCTAGTCCATCAACTAGCCATATATCTGGTACTAAGTTGAAGAAATTTTCCACGATCATTCGCTGTAAAGGGGTTAAGTCATTTTCAACCAAGTAATCTAATAGTTGCCGTTCTCCTATCAGAGAGTACCTACCAAATAACTCTCGTAGTGCAGTGTAAGCTTTGTGTTGGCGACGACCGCCCAATCGTTCAGTTGCTTGGCATAAGTCAGTATATAACCGATGCTCAATCACATTGTCTTCGCCAAAACCCCCGCTCAGATTGGCAATCTCTGCACAGTCTGAGGTAGGTACTCGTAAATCTGGATCGATTAAGGTAACGCTAGAAAAGCGAAAGTCTGATTGGTTAAAAACCCCTAACTGCCAGCGATCGCCACCAAGAGAGTATCGAGCGTTATCTAAAACAGTATGCACACAAGCAGCGCGATCGCTTAATCCTTCTTCAATATATAGACGACCCAATTTGCACATTGCTTGATAGAGTTCTGGTGGCAGCGTACTATCCTCTTGGCGCACAATTTCTCGACCTGGGAGAACCCGATCGTATTGGCGAAGAATTCCCTGAGCAAGTAACATCACAGCATCTTCAGCCAGATCCCTTGCTGGGCGGTGTCCTGTAGGTAAAGGCAAAGAAGTTGCTGAAATTGCAGGTAGCCATGTTGGATCGTGTCCTTGAGCCTCTGCAATAATTTGCCTTTCTAAAACATCTTCAGGAAAGGAAGGCAAAACTTGAGCGATCGCTGCAAGTGTCCAACCTTTCTTTAATAAGAGAGCAGTTGCCAAACCCTCCAAAATTTGCCGAAAGCCAAATTCTTGTCCTTTGGGTTGTGATAAAAGTTGTTTTGCTCTCCACGACCGAACAGTACGCAGGGCAGGTGATTCTATAGACAGTTCAAGATGTTTAATCTGGCGTTTTAGCTCTTTTGTCAGAGCCTCCGCAGTTCCCTGCCACTGACGCACGTCCTCAAAGTACATAACTGTAACATGATTATTTTTACATTAATTACTGTTTACATTAAATGATGTAAAATAGAATGTCAATACATCAGCAAGACGCAAAGAGAAATTTTTGTATCTTGGCGCGGTACTAGAGATTGAGGAACTTGTTCACAATAGGACAAAATCAAATAAATGATGCGCCATTTCCAATTTAGAACAAGGTGCAATTTCTACCTGCCGTCCTTGTATATCTAAAAATATCGCTTGATTGCGATCGCTCCCAAAACCACTATCAGGCTGATCGATGGGATTGGCAACAATAGCATCTAGTTTTTTACTCTGTAATTTTTCTAATGCAGGTTTGACAATATCACCAGTCTGTGCTGCAAAACCAATTAATATCTGATGCGGCTGTTTGAGTTTTGCTAATTGGGCGACTATATCCGGTACTGGTTCCAAGGGTAAGGCTTGGGGGAGCGATCGCTTGGGCAATTTTTCTGTACTATAATATTTTGGCTTCACATCTGCCACGGCTGCTGACATGACGATTACATCAGCGTTGGGTAAACATTCCACCATGACGTGCTGCATTTGCTCGGCACTGACTACGGAAATCGCTTGTACTCCTAATGGTACATCCCAATTAGCTGGGCCATGCACCAAAGTGACGTTTGCACCTCGGTGAAGTGCTGCTTGTGCTAAAGCTAATCCCATTTTACCTGTGGAAGGATTGCCAATAAATCTAACTGGGTCAAGATACTCTCGCGTTCCCCCAGCACTAATTAACACTCGTTTACCTGCTAAATCTCGTTTACCTTGAGTGTTTAACAACGATTGGATGTGAGCCAAAATTTCTGGAGGTTCTGCTAATCTACCAGCACCAATGCGATCGCACGCTAATAAACCCGATGCTGTATTCATTCCATGATATCGGCGATCGACTAATAGCTGTTGCCAATTTCGTTGCACCGATAGCTGTTCCCACATATCCGTATTCATTGCGGGTGCTAACAGCATGGGACAAGTAGAAGCCAGCACGGTATTTGTAAGTAAATTATCAGCCATGCCGTATGCTAACTTGGCTAATGTATTAGCCGTCAAAGGGGCAATTACCATAACATCTGCCCATTCACCCAACTCAATATGCAAAGGACGAGAGTGAGTTGATTGCCAAAAATCATCATCTGTGTAGGCGGGATGACGAGAGAGGGTGGCTATTGTCAGAGGTGTAATAAATTCTTGCGCCGAACGGGTGAGGATGACTCGCACTTCCACCCCAGTTTTAAACAGCGTCGAAACTAGCTCACAAATTTTGTAGGCGGCGATACCGCCGCCTACACCTATTAGAACCCTGTTTAATGTTGGATTAGTCATGGTAAAAAGTTAGGAGTAAGTAGTAATTTAGGAGCAAGTAGTTACTAATATTAATTTCCAACTCCTAACTCATGTACAGACGCGATTAATCGCGTCTCTCCTAACTCTCAACTACGCTTCATCGTAAGGTTCCAAGTCTAAGAGGTAGATATAGGGTTCAACTAACTCTGGACGCTGAAATGCGATCGCTCGCAATAGATGCCAATCATTTAAACCATCAAAAGCATTATTGTAATTATCCAGATCCAGACGTGTAGCCAGTTCTTCTACTTCTGCCGCAGTTATGGCAGCAATTTCTTTTCTGGAAATGCTTAGAGTTGTCATAATGCTAGCCCCTCCCTTATGCAGCACTCGCCTTCAGCATGGGTTAAGTTGCGCTGAACGCAGCCACCCTATATATATTACTCATTAGAAGACATAGATTTCGTGAAAATTTTCAGCATTTATACCAGAATTTATAAAAAATTCGTAATTCTGACTAGCCAATTACATTTACAACGAATTTCCGTAGCACATCTAACGTTTGTGGATTTATTTCATGTCCCATATCAAATTCGTGGTATTCTACCGCCACTCCTAGAGATTTTAAAGTTTCTCGTGCCTTCAAAGCAGCTTGCAGTGGCACAACTTCATCATATTTACCGTGGCTGATTAAAGTCGGGGGAATCCCTTTTTGATCTGCCCTTAATGCGTCAGGATGTAAATACCCACTCATGACAGCTAAACCTGCTAGGGGCAATTTTGAGCCGACATCTAAAGTCATTGCTCCGCCTTGAGAAAATCCACTTAAGATGGTGCGTGACAAAGGTACACCAGTGCTAGTTTCTAAAGATTGTAAAAAATCTATTAGCAGTTGCCGACTTTCGGCCAATCCTTCATACATATTTTCCACCCGCAAGTCATACCATGCCCTCCCTATAGGGGAATAGGGATAAGGATAAGGTGCATTGGGTAATATAAACTGGTAATCAGGTAAGTTGAGCAAGGGTAACAAAGATGCTACATCCTCAGCATTAGCACCCCAACCATGCAAAGTAACAATTAAGCCTGCGGCGGGTTGAGAAGTTCCGGGGGGAACGGTAATAAATTGTAAAGACAGAGGTTTATTCCTAAAATTTAACTTTTCTAATAGATCCTATCTCTTCAAGCAGACTTAGTACGATCGCTCCCGGTTCGCCTATTTTTTCAGGAATTAGAACAATTACAGACAAAGACCCAAGGTTAGGGCAAATAGGGACAGTCATACAGTACTCAGCATACGGAATGGTTTGTGTTCATTTTTCAGATACAAGTAGCGATCGCACTGTGCCAGTTGCGTAAGTCCTGAGGGTAATGGAGTTAGGAGGTAGTGAGCGATCGCCAGCCTTTTTAGGCTGGTATATACTGTTCTAAAGAAGCCCTGAAGTTTTATCTTTTTTTTTGATAAATTTATACTAGTATATTTTATCAAGGATAGTAGTCTTAATTAAGACAAACTAATTACTAATCTAGTCTGTAAAAACATATTTATGATGGCAAAGGTACTTTTTAGAAGTAAATAGCTAAAAACTAATGCCAAAACTGTTTCTCCTATACCCTTACACCCATTTTCAAGAGAAATGAGCAATTTTCATCAATATGGAAAAGGAGATACAACTCATAACAGCGAGAATCAGCAATACGCCTCTTTAGTAGAGCAACTTGATTTGATGATTCGGGCAAGGTATCCCTTACTGTATGTGATTTCTGTTGAAGAAGAACCTGTAGAAGAAGTGTTGCAGCAAGTTGCATTGCGTTCTGTGCCCAAACGACAGCTTTTATTTTGGGATATTGTCCGGGGTTG
>NZ_NOLI01000055.1:0-45867 GCF_002245975.1 Nostoc sp. 'Peltigera membranacea cyanobiont' 213
GGTGGAGCGCCATTGGAAATAGTCAAAGATTACATTAAAGAGCAGTCAGGCGGAAAAGAATGATTGTCTACTGCGCTGCGCTCCGCAGACCGCAATAATCCCCACCGTACAGACGGATGGGGTTTTCCGCGAATCCTGATAAAACAAAGAAAAAGCGAGAAATAGACACAAATACTTATCCTCGCTTTGTAAAAGTTGCGTAGATGCCCTACAGCTTGTCGTTAGACATCGCCTTTTCCACAGCTTCCAAGGCAGTGTTTACTTCTGCCTCTGTGACAATTAGCGGTGGTACAAATCGGACTACTTTTGGCCCGGCTGGTACCAGCAATACGCTCTCCTTGATGGCAGCATTGACGATATCGGCTGCGGTTAGTTGAATATCGGCTCGTAACTCCAAACCGTTGATTAAACCCCAACCCCGAACTTCGCCAATGTACTGAGGATATTTAGCTGCGATCGCTCTTAATCCGGTTCGTAACTGTTCGCCCCTGTCTTGCACATTCTGCAAAATATTTTCCCGTTCCAATGTCTGGCAAACACTGAGTGCTACACCACACACAAATGGATTGCCGCCAAAGGTGCTGGCGTGTTCCCCCGGTTGAAACACATCGCAGAATTTCTTGCTCATCATCGCACCGATGGGGATACCGCCACCTAAGCCCTTGGCACTGGTGAAGATATCCGGTTCAACGCCGAGATGTTCGTAAGCCCATAATTTGCCACTGCGCCCCATACCAACTTGCACTTCATCAAAAATCAACAAAACGCCAGTTTCGTCGCAAATCTGCCGAAGCTTTTTGAAATAGGCAACATCTCCCGGACGCACACCGCCTTCTCCCTGCAATGGCTCAATCAGAATCGCCGCTACCCGATAATCGCCTTCATCCAACTCGCTAATCGCCACTTCCACAGCGTTAATATCGTTGTAATTTACGTAGTGGAACCCAGGAACCAAAGGATCGAAATGCTTTTGATATTTTGGTTGTCCAGTGGCGGTAACAGTTGCTAAAGTCCGCCCGTGGAAACTGGCATTGGCGGTTAAAATTATTGGTTTTTCAATGTCTAATACTGTGTGGGCATATTTCCGCGCCAGTTTTATTGCGGCTTCGTTAGCCTCTGCTCCAGAATTGCAGAAAAATACGCGATCGGCACAAGAATGTTCAACGAGCCATTTTGCCAATTCTCCTTGTTCAGGAATATAGTACAAATTAGAGACATGATGCAGCTTCTGGATTTGGCGTGTTACCGCTTCTACCATAACTGGGTGGGCGTGTCCCAAAGTACAAGTGGCAATTCCCGCTACAAAGTCTAGATATTCGCGCCCCTGTGTATCCCAAACCCGGCACCCAGCACCCCGTTCTAGGGCTAAGGGAAACCGACCGTAGGTAGACATGACAGCTTGATTAAAGCTATCTGTATCAAAGGGATTAGACGTTACAGACCCTGAATCTGGGGGGATGGTGGCTTCGTCAACGAGAGTTTGTAGGCTCACTACCGCTCCTCCTGAAAGTTTTTCATTATATAGTTATTTACTAGTTTCCTAGAAATCCCTAAAAATTACTTTTTATTTAGCACAATTCGTACTTCTTTTTAAGTTAACGTTTATATCTCACATTCCCCACTTGATTTTGTGCTACAGAATCAGGTGGGGAATGAACAGCGTGTTTAATAAAATCAACGTAACCCTTTCTGAATAAGGATTTCAGTAATTTTTATCGGTTCAAAAAATGTCGTTCAGATATTACCAGCATTAAAAATCTGCTCTGCGGTTAAATCCAATTCTGGGAAAGTGGGTGATTGGATGGGTTGGCTTCCACGAAACAGGTCGAGTTGATGTTTTACAAATGCTGTTTTGGGACAGCCATAAGATAGCTTCAGTCGGGTATATTCTAAAATAAATCTCTCGATTAAAAATAAAATAATCTCCTCATGGTCGCCTGTCGGTGGTGGTATGTCAATTACTACTCCATCGTGTAATTCGTAGCGTTTATTTGAGTTTTCAGGGTATTTAGTGATAAATTCTTCAAACGTAACTAGTTTTCTTTGTAGGGCTTGAGCCATCAGTTAATCCTCAAAGTCAAACTGAGTTTAAATATACTAAAAAGTTAGCAGAAAACTAGAAAAAGTAGGTTAAAAGTACTATTGTTACTTCATTCTCAACACTTGAGCAAAAATATCAACGTATCCAAAAGGAGTTAATGGCTGGGGCGATCGCTCTTGGCGGTGTTTTCCTCATTGGCACTTCGTGGTACTCATTAGTGGAGGGCTGGGCATGGGAAGATGCGGCTTACATGACAGTCATCACTCTAGCGACTGTGGGATACGGTGAGACTCATCCACTGGGTAGCCGCGGACGATTGTTTACGATTGCCCTGATTTTGTTGGGTGTAGTCAATATTGGTTACATTGTCAATAGATTTACAGAAGCGATTATTCAAGGCTACTTTCAAGAAGGAATTCGGCTACAACAACAGAGGCGGTTAATGGAATCCCTGTCAGAACATTACATCATCTGTGGATTTAGTCGAACTGGTCGGCAAATTGCCAAGGAATTTCAGGCAGAAGGCGTACCTTTTGTAGTGATTGATTCGGAGATGGAATCTGTGCAAAGGGCGCAGATGGAAGGTTATACAGCATTCCAAGGTGATGCTACCCTAGATGATACGCTTTTGAAAGTTGGTATTGAAAGGGCGATGTGTATTGTTGCAGCCCTGCCTTCCGATGCCGAAAATTTATACATAGTCCTATCCGCTAAAACACTGAATTCTGGAATTCGGGTCATTGCCCGCGCAAGTACAGAAGAAGCTTTACAGAAGTTACGACGCGGTGGCGCAGATGAAGTCATATCCCCCTATATTACTGGTGGGAAACGCATGGCTGCTGCGGCTCTCAGACCCCAAGTGTTGGACTTTGTAGACGGGATTTTAACAGGTGCAGATCGCCAGTTATACATGGAAGAATTTTTACTCGACCCGGCTTTTTGTCCCTTTGTGGGTCAGAGTTTGCAAAAAGCGAGATTGCGATCGCAATCTGGGGCATTAGTTCTGGCAATTCGCCGCGTTGATGGGACTTTAATTGGTGGCCCCACTGGCGATACAGTCTTAATGCCAGGCGATCGGCTAATTGGTATGGGTACAGCAGAACAATTGCGTAGCCTTAATCAAATTCTCGGCCCGATTAATTCTAAGAAACTACGGCGACCGAAAAATAGCTGATTTTATTTTTCCTGAACTACTTTTTTATACTAAGTCTTAAGTAATGCTTGTATAGTGTAATTGCATACCTTGAAAGTATAATATCACGCAATGAAACTTACTTTAGCGATCGCCACAATATTTACTTTTACTTTGGGATTTTACACCACACAGACCATTGCTGCTCCTCTGGAAAATCCCAAAAGCTTTACAGATTGGTGCCAGCAGAAATCAACTTTACCTCAAGAGACAAAACATACTGTTGAGGTTCTTTTAGAAAAAGCCCAGACTCAAAATTGCAAGCAGGCCAAGCAAAAGCTGACTAATTTGACTAAACTCTCCCTCAACTCAAATAAAATCAGTGATATCAAGCCTTTGTCTACTCTGACTAATTTGACTGAAATCGACCTCGGCTCAAATGAAATCAGCAATATCAAACCTTTGTCTGCTCTGACTAATTTGACTTCTCTCAACCTCAATTTCAATGAAATCAGCGATATTAAACCTTTATCTGCTCTGAAAAAATTGACTTCTATCGACCTTCACTCAAACAAAATCAGTGATATCAAGCATTTGTCTGCTCTGACTAATTTGACTTCTATCGACCTCGGCATAAATGAAATCAGCGATATCAAGCCTTTGTCTGCTCTGAAAAAATTGACTTCTATTAACCTTGACACAAATGAAATCAGCAATATCAAGCCTTTGTCTACTCTGACTAATTTGACTGCTCTCTCCCTCCGATCAAATAAAATCAGCGATATCAAACCTTTGTCCACTCTGACTAATTTAACTTCTCTCTCCCTCCGCTCAAATGAAGTCAGTGATATTAAGCCTTTGTCCACTCTGACTAATTTGACTTATCTCTACCTCAATTCAAATGAAATCAGCAATATCAAGCCTTTGTCTAATCTGACTAAATTGACTATTCTCTCCCTTGAATCAAATGAAATCAGCGATATCAAGTCTCTATCCGCTCTGACTAATTTGACTGAACTCTCCCTTAACTCAAATAAAATCAGCGATATCAAGTCTCTATCCGCTCTGACTAATTTGACTTTTCTTAATATTAAGAATAATCAGATCGCACCAAAAATATGTCCTGTAAAACCAGAATCTATTTGTCAATTTGATGAGCTTTAAATGAGACTAGTAACTCACTTTGTCTATCCATGTTTTGACTGAAATCGACCTCGGCTCAAATAAAATCAGCGATATCAAGGCTTTGTCTACTCTGAATAATTTGACTCGACTCAGCCTCTACTCAAATGAAATCAACGATATCAACCCTTTGTCCACTCTGACTAGTTTGGCTTTTCTCTCCCTAGGATCAAATCAACTCAGCGATATCAAACCTTTATCCGCTCTGACTAATTTGACTGAACTCTCTCTTCACTCAAATGAAATCAGTGATATTAAGCCTTTGTCCACTCTGACTAATTTGGCTTTTCTCTCCCTAGACTCAAATAAAATCAGCGATATCAAGCCTTTGTCAACTCTGACTAATTTGACTTCTCTCGGTCTTGATTCAAATAAAATCAGTGATATCAAAGCTTTATCTGTTCTAACAAAGTTGAATTATATTGATATTAAGAATAACCCGATCGCCTCCAAAATATGTCCTTTGAAATCAGAATATTTTTGTCATTTTAATTAGTTTCAATTAAGATTGATAGCTGACCTCAGTACACCTATATATAGGTGCTATACCTTTACTGATTGATTCAACATAGCAATTAGCAAACAGTCTACTAAATCAAGAAAAAAAACCACAATGAAACTTAAATTAAGCATCGCCACAATATTTACTTTTACTTTAGGATTTTACACTACCCAGACTATTGCTGCTCCTGTGGAAAATCCCAAAAGCTTTACAGATTGGTGTCAGCAGAAATCAACTTTACCTCCACAGACAAAACATACTGTTGAGGTACTGTTAGAAACAGCCCAGACTCAAAATTGCAAAGAGGCTAACCAAAAGCTGACTAATTTGACTTATCTCGACCTCCACTCAAATGAAATCAGTGATATCAAGCCTTTGTCTGCTCTGACTAATTTGACTGAACTCTACCTCGGCTCAAGTGAAATCAGCGATGGCTCAAGTGAAATCAGCGATATCAAGCCTTTGTCCAATCTCACTCATTTGACTAAACTGTACCTCTACTCAAGTGAAATTAGCGATATCAAGCCTTTGTCCAATCTCACTCATTTGACTTCTCTCTCACTCAGATCAAGTGAAATCAGCGATATCAAGCCTTTGTCCACTCTGACTAATTTAACTTATCTCGACCTCGACTTCAATCAAATCAGCGATATCAAGCCTTTGTCTACTCTGACTAATTTGACTGCTCTTAACCTCGCCTCAAATAAAATCAGCAATGTCAAGCCTTTGTCTGCTCTGACTCGTTTGACTATTCTCTCCCTCCACTCAAATGAAATCAGCGATATCAAGCCTTTGTCTGCTCTGACTAATTTGAATGTTCTCGACCTATTTGCAAATAAAATCAGCGATATCAAGCCTTTGTCCAATCTGACTCATTTGACTTATCTCTACCTCTACTCAAATAAAATCAGTAATATCAAGCCTTTGTCCACTCTGACTAATTTAACTTATCTGAACCTCCACTCAAATGAAATCAGTGATATCAAGCTTTTGTCTACTCTGACTAATTTGAATATTCTCTACCTCTACTCAAATAGAATCAGCGATATCAAGCCTTTGTCTACTCTGACTAATTTGACTTCTCTCTCCCTCCACTCAAATAGAATCAGCGATATCAAGCCTTTGTCCAATTTAATTAATTTGACTTTTCTCCACCTCGGCCCAAATAAAATCAGCGATGTCAAGCCTTTGTCTAATTTAACTAATTTGACGTATCTCAATCTCTACTCCAATCAAATCAGTGATATCAAGCCTTTGTCTACTCTGATTCATTTAACTTATCTCTATCTCTTTGAAAATCAAATCAGCGATATCAAGCCTTTGTCTACTCTGAGTAATTTGACTAATCTCGACCTCAACTCCAATCAAATCAGCGATATTAGACCTTTGTCCCATTTGGCTAATTTAATTTCCCTCTCACTTGGCTCAAATGAAATTAGCGATATCAAACCTTTGTCCAATTTGACTAATTTGAATGATCTCGACCTTAAATCAAATGAAATCAGCGATATCAAGTCTTTATCCACTCTAACAAAGTTGTATCTTCTTAATATTAAAAATAACCCGAATCAACACAAAATCTGTCCTGTAAAACCAGAATCTATTTGTCAATTTGATTAGCCTGAGAACTGACAGCCGCCAGATTAACTCTGAAGGAAGAACCCAAATATTAAAGGAGAGCAATCCAACGCCCAATTAATAATCAATTTCTCTCCACCCATGCATGGCTGCTATGCCTTTTGTAACCCATTCGATCGCAATTGGGGGAGCTTCTGATATCAAAATGCTAGGATAAACTGCTGCACCCCATTCGGGATGAATTAACACACGGCATTGATTTTTAATCACTGGATAGTTGAGTAAAGCTTTGACAACTGCTGTGTCATCGTGAGGAATTGCGCCGGGATGAGACAGTAAAGGGTAGCCTGTACGAGGGTCGATCAGGTCAGTTAAATAGCCGCGATCGCGCAGATTAAATGCTAAATCACAGCCAAATCGCATAAATTTTTCTCGTAAGCGTTCTTTCTCTGACTCTACTTCTGCCGTCTTTTTGACTAATTGATAACGCGATCGCTGTAAGACAATCACGACTCGTAAAAATGGCTGCCGTTTCCAATCTGGTAATATCCGTTCGCAGTTAGCACAGATATATTGACTGGGAGCATGAATTGAAATTTGAACCGCTTGTCCTGTTTCGCCAACTAAGTTAATAGGACAGGCTTGCTCCGAAGTGTAAACTTTGGGATAGTTCACTAAATTGATTCGGCTTATACAAGTTTTTTAATTCAATCTACGGTATAGATGATAGCTCTTAAAAGTTCAGAAAAATCATCATTTTCCTCTTTTATATTACTTTTTTTAGAAGCATAAGATAATAATTTGATAATTTTAATCCGAATTTTATCCTTTATTAACCTGTGTTTATGGGATTTGCTGCGATCGCTATAGGCATTAGCATAGATGCAGAGTGTCCAAGACCTGGCTATGCCTATGCTCCTGAAATCTGTTCGATTAAAACCCCAACAATGAACTCCATCTCACCCAATTAATTGAGTTTTAAAGAATTCACCGGCACTTCATCCCAAGAATCTACTGTCCTTAATTGCGCTATCCAGCCTGCTTCCTTTTGCTTCTCGGTCAAATTATTCTGGAAGGAATCATGACACTCTTTAGCTTGAGATTCATTACAAGTAGCAATACAGGCATGAATCATCCCAGACGGATCGATTTGCTCATTTACCCAAATAGTCATGGAATATTCCCTCGAAAACTGTATTGAAAAAAGCTATTTGTTATTTTAGAACAATATTAGAGTCAAAAATTGCAGAGCAAAATCGGTAACAAGTAGTAAACTAATCCCAATTACCGATTCCTAATTTACAATTACCCAATTCCGCTTTATCTATTAGGCACATAAGATTTATCACCTCTTTCATAGCGACGACGGTAGAGTAATTCTAACTGTCCACCATATTCTTGAATCCAAGCTATCTGGCGCTGGTAGAGTCCGCGGAAGGTATTAGCAAATAATAATGTAAAGATTGCTACTACTAACCCTGATGCTGTGGATACTAAAGCTTCACTAATTCCAGATGTTACACCTGTTGTTTTAGTACCTCCCACATCTCCAATATTTAGAGAGGCAAAGGAGTTAATTAATCCTAAAACAGTGCCTAGAAGTCCCAACAGAGGCGCAAGACCAATAATTGTCTCAAAAATGTTTTGCGATCGCTTCAGTAAGGGAATTTCGCCTTGTGCTTCACTTTCTAATGCCAAACGAAATTCTTCTGGTGTCGGCTCCTCTAATTCTAAAGCTGCTAAAAAAATTCGGGCGATTGGTAAATCAGCATTCTTCTGCAACTTATCTAAAGCACTAACTACATTATCCAGGCGATAAAGCTGTAACACCTCTCGCACTATCTTATTTTGCCGATTACTTATTCTTACCCAAAAGACGATCCGTTCGATAATCAGGGCTACGCCTAACAAAGAGAACGCCAGCAGAGGCCACATGACTATGCCACCTGCTGTAAACAGATTATTAATTTCCATCTATTATTTTTTAACTTACCAACAACGCTAGATTAACAGATCGCTCTTTTAAGGAATTGGGAATTGGAGAGTTCGGTTAAGGCAAGAGACGCGATAAATCGCCGTCTCTACAAAGGACTGATTATTGTAAAAACGGCGATTTATCGCGTCTTTGCGATCTAGGGCGTGTCATCAAAAAACCTTATCCGAACCGTATTCCCTCTACTCCCCTGTCTCTTTATCTGCTCATCACCTTACTCAATATTCAGGAACTTTTCAGCTATCCTTAGTTTGGCCGATCGCGATCGCGGATTTTTACCAATTTCCTCTTCTCTAGCAATAATCGGCTTTTTTGTCAAGACCTTTAATAAAGGTGAATTTCTTAAACCATGCTTCACCGGGCGGTCTTCCAAACTGTGAAAACTGATAATCGCAATTCTGCCACCAGGGACAAGGGCGTTTGGTGCTTTATCTAAAAAGGTTTCTAGAGATTTTAACTCGTCGTTGACGACAATTCGCAGAGCTTGAAAAACACGAGTAGCGGGGTGAATTCTCCCATAACGGTATTTTGGGGGAACAGAAGAAGCGATCGCATCAGCTAATTCTGTAGTCGTGTGCAACGGTCGGCGTTCAACAATGCGACGAGCAATGCGCCGTGATAATCTCTCTTCACCGTACTTAAAGAAAATATCAGCTAATTCTGCTTCATCCCAATTATTAATGATATCAGCAGCAGTTAGCGATCGCCCTCGATCCATTCGCATATCCAAATTTGCAGCTTGGCGAAAGCTGAAACCCCTTTCTGCTTGGTCTAAATGGTAAGAACTTACCCCCAAATCGGCGAGAATACCATCGAAAGTATTAGGGGGAAATTTGTAGTCAGCAAAATTGCTATAGATAAATTGTATGCGATCGCCAAACTCAGCTAATTCTTTCCTCGCTGCTGCTAAAGCATCCTCATCTTGGTCAATCGCCGTTAATTGCACATCTGGCGCAGCTGCTAAAATTAAACGGCTGTGACCACCACCGCCTACCGTCGTATCAAGATAATGACCTCCTGGAGATACCGCTAGACCTGCAATAACTTCCTGCGGTAAAACTGGTAGATGGGAAAATATCGGTTCTTCAATAGCTAGCTGACGATTCATGAGACTTAGGGCAAAAAACCACAGATGAACTTTAATTATGTATTCTTTTCTTTGTGTCTTTGTGGGTTTATAGCTAAAAAATAGTTTTTAAAGTACAAAGACACAAAAGGAAAATATCATAAATTCCATACCTAAAGCTGATTCTAGGTGTTGAACTTTAAGCATCTATAGCAATTCTATTTGATTTGTGTTGGCGTAGCCTGCCGTAGGCATAAATTCGCGTTGTCCAAATCCCCGACTCCTTTAAGAAGTCGGGATCTAATTCATCCTATTTTTTACCTTTTTTCTGGTAAATCATCGAATTTGATATCCGTTTTAATTTTTTCTCCATACTTAAATTGCTATTTAAAATAAAAATGAATACATTATCGGGCAATTCATTTTCATTTAATAAGCTCTGAACAATTTTAGAGTTATCGGTTTCATAAATACGACTACCTTCCCAAAAACTAAATCCACGCTTTAAAGCTAGAACATAAAGTGGTTTTTCAGGAAAATGTTGCAAATTCTTTTGAACTAAATAAGCAGTTATTATCTGCGGGTAATGAGATAACTGCTGACAAAGCTTATTTACCTCTATATCCGAAATATTATGAGGGTAAAATTTATCATCTTTTTTCAATTTAGATCGCTCTTGCTGTGCTTTTAAAATTAATTTATGATAATTTTCGGCACGTTCTTGATAAGACTTCGCCTCATTATTTTTATCTTGGTTTTTAAGAAAAGAGCAAATTATCTGACAACCTCCTATGACTATACTTGAGTCTTGCTCTATTGCCTTTTCAATGTATTTTATTCCAGTCGCATCTTGTTTTTTTAATAATATTTGACCTAATAAATAATTAGCTGATGCATGATAAGCATCACGATGAATAATTTCTTGTAATAGAGGTATAACAGCTTCTTCGCCTTCAAGTTCCAATGTCAAAAATGCTTGCTGACTAGCTTCTTCTAGAGTTAGGTGTTGTTTTTGCGATTTGTGACTTAAATCTTTTAATGTAGCTATCGATTTTTGAAACTCAGCATATTTTTGTCGCCAAGGTGTTGCTATCTTTTCTCGCCAATCTTGACTAAAATAATCAATAAAACTCTCTAACTTATCTCCTAAAAATTCTTGGGCAGCACTAATTTCAATTGGTGCAAAGATAGCTAATTCCTGCTGAGTATCGGCGATATATCCCAAGGCTTTTAATCTATCTGTCAGGCAAGGGTGAGTATCAGCATTGTTGGTTTTTTTCGATAAAGCTTCACTTAAATAAGTACTTGTAATTTCCTGATTAAGTCTCTGGCTTAAAACCTCCCTCATATCCATATAAGTCATTTTTGGTGGTTCAATTTCTGTCTGTATTTGTTTATAAATACTAGACCAAAAATATCTTTCTAAAAATCTAGATTTGACCTGAAAACTTATCAAAGCTTTAGCAATATTTTGTTCTCCCGTTAAATCAACAGCACATCTATCTGCTTCATATTCATCCATCCGTGCTAATACAAAAGAATAAGCATTAAAAAATGGGATGTACCATATCAAAAACAGTTGAAAAATTAACAATGATAGATCGTGTCCACTTTGTTGGAGTCCTTTAAGAATGCGATACCAAGTTTCACGTTGACGATAAATCCAACCACTAAAGCGGCTATGATTTCCTGATAAATGTCCCAGTTCATGGGCTAAGACGGCACGAAATTGTTCGGGTGGGAGTGCTAGCATGAGCGGTAGACCGACAATTAAGTAATTTTGCTGCCATCCCAGCAAACCTAAGCGTGGTATTTGGAGAACCCCTGCATTAAAATCGTTGGTGAGCAGGATGTGGTGAAACCGTGGAGCTTTTAGCTTCGATGAGATTTCGTTAATTAAAGAATAGAGATTGGGTACATCCTTGGGTTGCAGTGGTAAACCTGTAGGTGGAGGAAAAGAAAACCAAAGCGATCGCAGTAATACGAATGCTAAGGTCAGCAAAAACAGAAGATTTGTCAAAGATAAGTTAGAAATTGAGTGAGCGTTAAGTATCCCCAAAATAATACTTACTAACAAAGTCAACGTTACACCTAAAACCAAAAATATATATGCGTAGCCTAAAGTAGCCAAAAAAGCAACATGCAATTTATAAAGATACGGTTGTTTATTAGCAAAAACTTCTAACTTCTGAATTAGCTTATCAAAACGCTCTTGATTGAAAGTCATAGATATGTATTAGCGTCAGAAAACTGTAATATAACTGACACAACATCTCTATGGCTTACGTAAAAACTCAGAAGTTGTTGGGCATTGTCCCCTTGTTTCAGCACGATGAAGTGAAAAAAATCCGATGCCTTAATTAAGTGGATATCGAGCTTCCATATAATAATTGAAGAAGTGCAACAAACTGAAACATTCTGGTTGGCATCTAAGCGGTTCAATTCAAAATTTGCTTTCGGCACGCTACACGAACAAAACAGGAGAACACGAAATCTATGACCAGACTAGAAACCCGCACTGAACCAATGGTGCTAAACATGGGGCCACACCACCCCTCAATGCACGGGGTTCTGCGGCTAATCATGACTCTGGATGGCGAGGATGTCGTTGACTGTGAACCGGTCATCGGCTATTTGCACCGAGGAATGGAAAAAATCGCTGAGAACCGTACTAATGTAATGTATGTCCCTTACGTTAGTCGCTGGGACTACGCTGCGGGAATGTTCAACGAAGCGGTTACTGTTAACGCCCCAGAAAAACTTGCAGGTGTCGCTGTCCCCAAACGCGCTAGCTACATCCGCGTCATCATGCTGGAGTTGAACCGCATCGCTAACCACTTGCTATGGTTTGGCCCCTTCTTAGCTGACGTAGGCGCTCAAACTCCCTTCTTCTACCAGTTCCGCGAACGGGAAATGATTTATGATTTGTGGGAAGCTGCCACAGGTTATCGGATGGTAAATAACAATTACTTCCGCGTTGGTGGAGTAGCAGCCGATTTACCTTATGGTTGGGTAGATAAGTGTTTTGAATTCTGCGACTACTTAATACCCAAAGTTGATGAGTACGAACGCTTAGTAACCGATAACCCCATATTCCGGCGACGTGTTGAGGGTATAGGGACTATCACCCGTGAAGAAGCAATTAACTGGGGACTTTCTGGCCCAATGTTACGCGCTTCTGGCGTGCAATGGGATTTGCGGAAAGTTGACCATTACGAATGTTACGACGATTTCGACTGGGATGTGCAGTGGGAAACTGCTGGTGATTGCTTTGCCCGTTACGTAGTTCGGATGCGGGAAATGCGCGAATCGGTGAAAATCCTTCGCCAAGCACTTAAAGGACTTCCTGGCGGCCCTTACGAAAATCTGGAAGCGAAGCGTTTAGCCGCAGGTAAAAAATCTGAGTGGGACGCATTTGATTACCAATTCATTGGTAAAAAGGTTTCCCCTACCTTCAAGATTCCGAAGGGTGAAATCTATGCGCGTGTAGAAAGTGGCAAAGGTGAATTGGGAATTTATCTAGTTGGCGATGATAATGTCTTCCCTGCACGGTGGAAGATTCGCGCCGCAGATTTCAATAACCTCCAGATTGTTCCACATTTACTGCGCGGAATGAAAGTTGCAGATATTGTGGTCATTCTTGGTAGTGTTGATGTGATTATGGGGTCTGTGGATAGGTAGAAAATATTTATCTAAGTATTTCTTAGAGCAGTTGTATTATGCAACTGCTCTTTTTTTACAATGAGTTTTTAACGGTATAGCGTTTCCTAATCACATGAGGTACATCATAGTCCCCTCATCGCTTGCGGGGAGGGGTTCTTGTACCTCACTCAACTGAGAACTGCTATATATTAGCTGAGAATTTTCTGTAACTATGAATACAAACTGACTTGTCACATAAAAGTTTGTACACCATAGCTTTTTAGGAGAGGTAAAAGTCTATTGCATACAAACGAGCGATCGCTATATTTATGCTATCAAAAACTCAATGCACATATTATGTGTAAAATTCCAAAATTATTAACTTTAAATTTATAATTATGAATCATCCCTAGTGCAGATTAAAAATTGCAACTTCTTAATAATTCATTTTAAATTCACGGAAGAGGTTCACTAGTATTATATTTCGTTACAATTGAATTGCTGCTATAAATACAACAATGCATTTAAATAAAGTCTAATAAATTACTATATAAATCCGGCAGCATTTACTTAGTCATCATTTTAGAACCGTGCAAATTCATCCTCAATCCGAATTTAACCATCGCCGCGATCGCTATGAACAGGGTTTGCAAAATTTGCTCGATCGCCTTGTTAAAACAATGCAGCGCGATGAGTTAGTCCGGCAAACAACCAATCAACTCAGAGAATCACTTCAGGTTGATCGGATAGTGTTGTATTACTTTTACGGACAGTGGCAAGGACAAGTGACTTTTGAATCTTTGAGTTCTCAAGAATTTTCAATCCTGGGTTCCACTGGCCCAGATGGTTGTTTTAACGACGAGTACGCTGCTTTATACTTGGCAGGAAGGGTAAGAGCGATCGCTGATATTGAATTAGAGCCAATCGAATCTTGTCACCGAGATTTTCTCCGCAATATGCAGGTTCGTGCCAACCTGGTTGTACCAATTTTGATTCCCAGAGGATTATGGGGATTACTAGCAGCACATCACTGTCAAGGATCTCATCATTGGTCGCCATCAAATATGGAAATGATGCAAGCAGGGGCACAAACTCTAGCAACAGCCCCTTACATACTAGAAAGTTAAAGGGCGGTTAGAAACCGTGTCTACACGGCTTCATAGAAGAAGACTTATGGAACACACTAAGAGCATACGTTTCTGAGTGTGGTTGGACATTCTTTTTTCAAGATTTCTGTTTTACCTGTCAACGTCCACAGAAAGTGCTGCTGGATGAGCAAAATCGGCCTCATGCAGAGAATGAATCAGCCATAGAATTTTTAGATGGTTTTAGCGTATTTGCCAAAAATGGTACGCTGGCTTTCGATTGCGGCCAGTTTAACAATCTGTTTGTACCTGATGGAATGTGATTTGTCAGTTAAAGTAAATGGGGTTTGTAGACCATTAGATAAATTATGAATTTTGTTTTGCTTTACTCATAATTTATTTGTCAACACCCTAATCTAATCTCAAATATCAAATTTTATGGATTCAAATCCAGCATTGTGTACAGCGATCGCAAATTACATTACCACCAGTCCCCAGCAGCGAATTACTTTCGCCCAATTCATGGATATGGTATTATACCACCCTGAATACGGCTACTATTCCACCGATGCACTCAAAATAGGCTTCAAAGGTGGTGATTTTTTCACCTCTCCTAACCTCTGCGCTGACTTTGGCGAGTTACTAGCAGAACAATTTTTCCAAATGTGGGAAATTTTAGGAAAACCTATACCCTTTTCTCTGGTAGAAATGGGAGCAGGTCAAGGGCTGCTAGCATTGCATATCCTCAAATATCATCAGCTACACTACCCAGATTTTTTTACTGCGCTGGAGTACATCATTGTCGAAAAGTCCCCAACTTTAAGACAAGAACAGCAGCAACGCTTGCAAGATTTCTCTGTGCGTTGGTGCAATCTAGAGAATATACCACCAAATGCGATCGTCGGCTGCTTTTTTTCCAACGAGTTAGTAGATGCGTTCCCCGTGCATCAATTCACCCTAGAAACGGGAGAACTCCGAGAAATCTATATAACCACAGATAGTAATGAAAAAGAAACATGCTTATCATTTCTGGAAGTCACAGGGGAACCTTCAACGCTCCAACTAGCTGAATATTTAGACTTAGTGGAAATGGACTTTAGCCAAAGTGCATATCCAGATGGCTACCGTAGTGAAATTAATTTAGCTGCTCTAGAATGGTTGAGTATAGTAGCAGACCGCTTGCAGCGCGGCTATGTGTTAACAATTGATTATGGCTACCCCGCCAGCCGTTACTATAATCCCAGGCGATCGCAAGGAACGCTACAGTGTTATTATCAGCATCGTTTCCATGACAACCCCTATATTAATATTGGGCAACAAGATATCACTGCCCATGTTGACTTTACGGCTCTGGAACGCTGGGGCGAGAAGTGCAATTTAAAGAATATTGGTTTTATCCAGCAAGGATTATTTTTGATGGCGTTGGGTTTAGGCGAACGGCTAAGCCGCGTCTTCGACGAACGGATTGCAGCCCTTTCTTATCAAAAGCAACCCCTCTTGGAGTTACTACAGCGACGCGACGCACTACACCAACTTATAGATCCCACAGGACTAGGCGGCTTTGGAGTCCTAATTCAGAGCAAAGGTCTGAACAATACAGAAACTTCTCAACCAATAAAAGGATTGACCCTGCCAAAGTAAAGGTATATTTGAAAAGTTAAAACTCTATTTAAGAATGCAGTATCAATCTTATATAGACTAGCATAACAGTGAATACTGTAAAGTTAAACACATTACCAAAGTAATAATTATGTCCACTCATGACCTGCTAATGCTAGCAACACTACTTACCCCTGGTATTTTGCTTTCAGTGATAATTATGGTGACTTTTGCCGCAGGTGGTTGATTGCCAAAGTTAGAGAGTAGCGGTGGGGAGTAGAAAACCTGAGATTTGGGATTGGATCTTAAGTCTCAAATAACTACTTTCCAACTAAATTTGAATCAAACAATGCAAACGCGATGTTCGCCATGTGCTGTGAAGCTATTCACGAGACGCTCGCTGCACGAACAAAAACTCGCTATCGGTGATGCTGTATTAAAGGAACATGAAAAATGAAGGTGGCATTTCTGGGAACTGGACTGATGGGACTACCAATGGCTCAAAGGTTATTAGCCGCAGATATACAGCTAGTTGCCTACAATCGCACCCCAGAAAAATTAGCACCACTACAAGCATCTGGGGCTGAAATTGCTACACATCCCCGCCATGCCATTCGTGCTGCTGAGTGCGTAATCCTCATGCTTACTAATGCCCCGGCCATTTATAATGTGTTGCTTTCAGATACTGCTTGGCAAACTCTGGAAGGACGCACAATCATTCAAATGGGAACAATTACTCCCACAGAAAGCCAGGAAATAAGAGATGCAGTTGTTGGTGGTGGTGGTGAGTATTTAGAAGCACCTGTATTAGGGAGTATTCCAGAAGCAAAAGCTGGCAAGTTGAGTGTTATGGTAGGGGCACAGCCAGAACAATATCAACGCCATTTGAAGTTACTCCAAAATTTTGGGACAGAACCTTTACTTATAGGGCCTGTGGGATCTGCGGCGGCGCTCAAATTGGCACTAAATCAACTAATAGCTTCCCTAACAACTAGCTTTGCTCTGAGTCTAGCTTTCGTCCAGCGTCAGGGTGTTGATGTGGATGTGTTTATGCAAATTTTGCGCGACAGTCCACTCTACGCACCTACCTTTGACAAAAAGCTACAAAGAATGTTGGATGGCAATTATGCCGATCCGAACTTCCCCACAAAACATTTACTCAAAGATACAGAATTATTTATCTCAGAAGCGAAATCCCGAAGTTTGGATCTCAGTAGTATTAAAGGTGTTCGGCAAATCTTGCAAACAGCCGTGAAAATGTCATTTGCTGATGATGACTACTCATCACTGTTTTCTGTAATTAAAGAATGGGGAGAGTGATGGGGGAATAAATATTCGTGGGGTAGCACAGCTAGCTATGCTACCCTACTTAAAAAATGTTGTGAGACACATTGAAGAAAGTTTCTTTTTACACCCCAGCATCCCTGATATACCCTTTGAAAATGCTGAATTAAAAGGTTTTAATCTTTAATAAGGAATTACTGCCCATCAGTAGTATTAGTCGTTGATTGAGGAAATGGTAGAGATTCAGTCTGAGGTTGAGGCTGAAGCTGAGGCTTAGGTTCAGGTTGAGGTTGAGGATTCAGAAAGTCTTGCCAAGTCTTAATTTGCTCTTGCGCCGCACTGTAAGCAGCACTACCGCGTGGAATCGATTTGGCAATGTCAATCCCTCTGGCAATATCAGACTGACCTTGAGAGCGGGCTATTTCTAACAATTGCTGACTCCATTGGTCAATAGCCAGATTCGCATCCATACGTAAGATACTATTGTTTGAAACCCGATCTGCCAGCCGTATTGCTTCAACCAAAGCTTCTGGCGTGCCAGCCGCGCCCACTTCCTGGGCTTTTTTCCAGTTTTCTTTAGTGCGGATTTGACCTTCCCAGTCATTTACCGCAGCTTGTGCTTCTTGTGAAAGCGCCCTTCCCGACGAGGCAATTTGTTGGGCTGCGCTAATGGCGGCGGTGAGATTTCCACTCTGAGCCAGTTCTTGTGCTCGATCCAAGTAGGGTTGGTCTTGAATTCGCTGAATTTTCCCTACCCAAGTACGAATTTTTTTCCGTGCTTCTGGATATAATGCCCGACCTCTACGAATTTCGCTGGCTTGAGCGATCGCAGTTTGCAAGGAGTTAATATCATCAAATATTGCTATCTGTTCGGCGCGGTCTAAGTAAGGTTGGTCTTCAATTGTCTCCACCTGGGCATTCCAGCGACCGATCTCTTGCCTAGCTTCTGCGCCTCTAGGGTTATTAGCAGGGATGAGTTCCACTTGAGCGATCGCTGCTGTTAAATTAGGGACTGTTCCCTGACTAGCCAATATTCTGGCTTTTTCCAGATGGGCAACATCTTCAATTTCCAACTGCCAACGAGCAATTAGTTGCTGTGCTTCGTTATACACTGGTCTGGAAGGATCGATTTGTTGCGCTTGAGCGATCGCAGCCTCTAAACCAGAAACATTACCTATCCAAGCACTTCTTTTCGCGTCAGCTATGGCAATAAAGTCATCTGTTTCGCCCTGTAGTTTCGCACTTTCGGGAATTTGTCGAGCAATATTCAGGGCTTCATCGGCATCCCGCTTGTCTAGTTTTGCCTGTGCCAATTCCAGCATTTTGCGTCCAAAAACTGGAACCGCTTCCTGAGCTTTTTGATAAAGGTAACTTTCCTGCCCAATGGATTCAGCTAGCTTGATGGCTTCCAGTAAATTATCGACAACTTTGCTGTTTGCTAAACTTTCAGCTTTTCCTAACTTATCGCCATCTTCCCGCGCTGTGGCAATTAGACGATTCAATTGGTCGTATTTAGTACCCGCCCAGAATTGATTGTCTACGCGCAGCATTTTGGCGGATAACATGAAGGCCGATTGCCAGCGTCGTTCCTTTACTTCTGCGATCGCACCGTTGTATGTGGCTTCAGCCTTTGACCAAATTGACTGCCATTTGTCAACTTGTTCATCGACTAATTTATAAGCTGCCACATCTTCGGGTATCTGACGAGCAGTAGCGATCGCTTCCTCTAAATTTCCTGTTTGGAAACTTTGATCGGCTAGCTTCAAAATATCCCGCGACCATTCTTCAATAAAACGATCGATTTCTCCATGCAACGGGTGATTTTGTGGTAGTTGCTTCACCAGAGCGATCGCTTGCAATAGGTCGTTTACTGTCTGCTTAGAAGCCGCCAATTGAGCGCAGTGTAGCCGGACAGAAGCACTAGCTAGGGGCCAGAAAATCGAGGGGCAATTAGGAGCAGCTGGCAACTTTAACAGCATTGCCATTGCCAAAAATCCTACACTGCCGGGAATCAACAATAGTAGTACTAGCCATAATGTCCAGCTTTTCATCCAGCGTGGCCATTTCCCAGAAGTACTACTGAGTTGGGCAGTTTCTTCTGAATTACTATTTATAGGTAATCCTTCCCGATGGTTTTTTTTTCGCCGCTTCACTGACTTGGAGGTAGAACCAGTAGCTGGGACATCAAATGGTTGAGTTTCACCGAATTGCTCTGTTCGGGATAATCTTTTGTTTTGATCTGGCTTTCTTCCACTGGCTGAAGACCAACTGTCTGGAATATCCCGCTCTGTCATCTCTCACACCAAAATAATTGAATAGCGCTCTGTTTTAGGTCGATAATTCCATTGTTGACATAGTAACTTTCTCATGATTAAAAAGCTACTTTTTTGATTATCTCTCTCCACAGAGTAGCATTATCAATCTCAAAAAACAGTGCTATTTTATACTTTATCCTGAAACAGTAGATTCAGCTTGCAAATCAGCAATTAGTTGAGCTAACTGCTCGCTACTTGCCTGGTAAACATTGCCACAAAAGTCGCAAGTTGCTTCAGCACCATCATCTTTAACAATCATATCTTGCAGTTCAGCCTCTCCCAAAATTTTGAGTGCCCCCAAAACGCGATCGAAAGAACAACCACAGTGGAAGCGCAGCATTTGCCGTTCGGGAAAGATTTGCAGTCCCATATCGCCCAAGAGGTCGGTAAAGATTTCAGTCAAATTCTTCCCAGCTTGCAACAATGGCGTAAATCCTGCCAGACTAGCGACCCGTGATTCCAAGGTTTCTACTAGGGCTTCATCTCTGGCAGCTTTTGGTAACACTTGTATTAGTAATCCTCCAGCCGCAGTTACTCCGCCTGCTCCCACAAACACACCTAAAACTAAAGCTGAAGGTGTTTGTTCGGAATTCACCAGATAATGAGCCACATCATCGCCAATTTCGCCAGAAACTAGTTCCACCGTACTGGAGTAAGGATAACCATAACCAACATCCCGCACAACGTAGAGGTAGCCACCACCCACTGCACCACCAACATCTAGTTTGCCTTTGGCATTGGGAGGCAATTCTACAGATGGATTCCCCACATACCCGCGTACCGTACCATCTAAGCCTGCATCTACCAATATGCCGCCCAAAGGCCCATCGCCTTTTACCCGGACATTAACCCTTGACCCAGGTCGCTTCATACTCGAAGCCATCAACAAGCCCGCCACCATAGTCCGTCCCAGTGCTGCCGTTGCCACATAAGAAAGTTTGTGGCGCTGCCGTGCTTCTTCTGTTAAACGTGTGGCGATCGCACCTACGGCACGAATTCCACCTTCGGCTGCTGTTGCACGAATTAACTGATCCGCCATGAATAACCTTACATTTCTTAACAAGTTCACTTTTTATATTCTAAGTTCTCTGCTGCAAGAAAAGTAACGTAGTGGAGTGTTAAGCAAATAAACGGCTGTCATTGGTCATTGGTTATTTGCAAAGGACAAAGGACTAATGACTAATCACAAAAACTATTTGCAATATTAGAAATAGCGATGTCTCACTTTTAGGCAATCTTAGAAAAATGCTGGGTAATTTTCAACAAAGCCAACTGCGGATCGAAATTGAAGCGCCAACAGATGCAATTCGTGACAGTCTGCTGCATCCGGTACAACTAGAAAAATGGCTCTTAGGGCAACGCTTTGCACCAGGAATGCCAGAAGAACTGCTTCCTGGATTTCAGTTTACAACCTGGACTGGGCCAGTCTCGATTCATCATCAAGTAGAGGTTGTAAAATCCAACTGTCTCCGTTTGCTACTCAGTGGAGGTATTGACGGGTTTCACGAATGGTACTGGGGAGAAGGTTGGGTACAATCCCGCTTGGAAGGAGTTTCACTTTTGCCCTTGAATTTGGGTCAAACTTTGAGTTTGTTGAGCTTGCGTCAATTTCTGGCAACTCAAGGACGTTGAATTAACTGGAGATGAAGGGAATGAGAATTGGGGCATGGGGCATTGGTTATTCTTTGCGTCCCCAGTCTCCAGTTCCAGAACCAGAAATAATACTGACCATAATATTTACCAGCACAGATAAATCTTCTGGATACTTGATAGTATTTTTGGTTTTGAGTCACCTGACAATTCGCACGATGGTAAACGAAAAATTGAAATTCAGAGGTAAGTCGTTTAGTAACTACTGGGGTTATAGTCACAGCACGCTCGTCTGATTTGCTTTTACCTGATTTTAATTCGGCTTTACCACCAACACCGAACAATTCGCTTCTTCTACAACTTGACTGCTAACAGAACGCTGGACAATTCGCTTCATCCCAATCAACCCCCGACTACCAATTAGGATTAAGTCAGCTTTGTAAATATTGGCAAGACGAATGATTTCTTCGGCAGGATCGCCAGTTACCAATTCTAACTCACTTGTGACTGATAATTTTTCCTGATAGGATTGCAACTGTTTTTCAAGCTGAAAATAAGAAAATGTTGGGGACTCTGGTTGAGGACGATCTGCGGGTACTTCCATCTCTGACTCTGGCGTGGGAAATACATGACAGAGAATAATCTTGGTATCTTTTGACAACGCCAAATTATCTAAACTCTGAATTACTCGTTCTCCAATTTCCGAACCATCTAGAGCTACCAAAATATTCTTTAGCACCGCTCTCGTCTCCTATAAGAGTAGACCCTTTAAATAAGTATGTAGTAAAACTGGAGTAAAACTTGTTGGCAGTTACACTAAATTTTTTCCCATCTGATTATTTAGTTTATGTATTGGAGGCTATGCCATAAATCGGTTTCACCAACTTTGACATTAGGGCGTGCTTGCTAGCTTATTACACAGATAACTCTTTCCTTAATAAGCCAGTGGATTAGGCGGGCAATGCCTAATTTGTAGATGCCCGCCAAAAGGCTTAAGCAGGGTAGCGACTTGTCCTCAGACATCGCCATCCAAACTTTGACTCGCTACTGATAGAGTGACTTTTGTCAATAGTATTAGTAAAAACTTAACCATTCCAAATCACTCTTCTTGCTGAACTCGGCGGCGGACTGAATCGGCATGAGAAGGTAAGCCTTCTGCCGTTGCTAGCACATCAATAGCCCCAGCTACATTTTGCAGCGCTGTTTGGGAGTATTGAATAATACTGGAGTGTTTCAGGAAGGTTTCAACCCCTAACGCCGAGGCATAGCGGGCAGCGCCAGAAGTTGGCAAGGTGTGATTAGGCCCTGCCAAATAGTCTCCCACAGCTTCTGGTGTGGAGTAACCCAAAAAGATTGCCCCAGCGTGGCGAATCTGTGGTAATAGTGCCCAAGGGTCTTTGACTTCTAATTCCAGGTGTTCGGGAGCAAATTCATTTGAGAGTTCTGCTGCTGCTTCGAGGGATTCCACAAGGACAATCAACCCATAATGAGCGATCGCTTTTTCTGTGTCTATTCGCCGTGGGTGATCCACTAGCTGTCTTTCCAAGGCTAATTGCACGTTTTTCGCCAAAGCCGCATCTGTCGTCAACAAAATTGCTGCCGCCATTGGATCGTGTTCGGCTTGGGCTAGCAAGTCAGCAGCTACATGCACCGGATTAGCACTTTCATCAGCAATCACCAGCACTTCGCTGGGGCCTGCCAAAGAATCAATGCCAACGGTTCCATAGACAAGTTTTTTCGCTAGGGTGACATAAATGTTACCAGGCCCAGTAATGACGTTCACTTTCGGAATCGTTTCTGTGCCATAAGCTAAAGCAGCGATCGCTTGTGCGCCCCCAATCCGATAAATTTCTTGTACTCCTGCTTCTTGGGCAGCTACCAAGACTGCTGGGTTAATTGCACCCCCTGGGCCTGGTGGTGTCACCATCACTATATGGGGTACAGCAGCAACACGAGCCGGAATTGCATTCATCAGCACTGTACTGGGATAGGCTGCACGGCCACCAGGCACATACAACCCCGCTCGATCGACGGGGGTGTAGCGTTTGCCTAGCACTACTTCATCGTCGCCAAAGTGTACCCAGCTTTTTGGGACTCGCTGACGATGAAACGCTTCAATTTGGCGACAAGCTAGCCGAAGTGCGCCCAACAACTCTTTTGACACCTGCTGATAGGCTGCATCTAGTTCCGAGCCTGTAACTCGAAGTTCTTCTGCTTTCAGGGTTTGTTTGTCAAATTCGGCTGTGTAATGCAATACAGCTTTGTCGCCTTGGCGCTTTACTGCTTGCAAAACTTCGCGTACCGTTGCTTCTTTGTGAAGCACCTGTTCGTCATGGGTGCGATCGCAGATCCGTTGCAGTTCTGCTCTAACGTCTGCCTGCTGAGTGATGATTCGCAGCATGGAGTAAGGACAATGCCAATAATTATAATATTCACACCTGAGATTTAGTATTGCTCTTGACCCACTGGGGTGTGCAAGCTGACTCTAATTCTCTTCTCTAGCTTAACCTGGATTTTTTTGATACTCTCAAGACTGCCAACAGATGGTTTCCTTGACAAGGCAACTTAATTCCTCAGTCCGACAACCCTTAGCAGGCTAGCAGCAGGAAGTGGGTGTGCCAATTTCCTACTTCCCTTACGCCCTTTCCCTCACTCCTTTCGGGGTGCAGGTGGTGTGTTTGCACATCCAATCCCCTAGATTTACAGGGGGTAGGGTCTGAGTATAATTTTTACTTATTTTCCTAACTTCTCAGTAGTTAATGTGTGTACAGACACGATACTATATCGCTTCTATACTTTGAAAACCCTGAAATTTAGCTGTTTACAGTTTTTTGCCTCTGACAATACATCCTAAATTCAGGATAGATTACATTGGCAGTCACACCGCTTTATCAGGTAGTTGATGAGTTAGGGTAACGGTTGTATTGGATTCGCTCTATTTTAACGCATTTCCTAAATTGACGACAGAAGGAAGTAAGAGAAGAAAAACTATTGTCCAATCGCAGAATTTTTTTAGGAAATTATAACATTGGCAATTTGGATGCTATATTAGTAAGTCTAGTAGTGTGTGTACATATTAATAGTATTTTTGGAATTGACTGTGGCGAATACAAAGTCTGCTCTCAAGCGTGCCCAAATCGCAGAACGTAACCGACTGCGTAATAAAGCTTACAAATCAGCAGTTAAGACGCTGATGAAGAAATACACTAATGCTGTAGCTGTCTATGCAGCTAATCCTAGCCCAGAATTACAACAAGAAGCAGAGGCTCGCTTATCCGAAGCTTACGGCAAAATCGATAAAGCAGTCAAACGGGGTGTCCTTCACGCCAACAATGGGGCAAGGAAAAAGTCAAGATTGGCTCATAAACTAAAGCCCTTAACTCAAACAGCCGCTCAATAGTCATTGGTAAGGCAGTGCGCTCTTCTAACTTAGTTAACCACTGAGTTAGGACCTTTCTTAAAGTTGTAGTAATTGGCAAAACCAGTTGCTCATGTAAAGCTAGTGTAGTCTAGAGAGTTTCCACACCCTTGCTCTATTCGTTTTAACCGAACTACAGCAGGGCTGCTCCATTAGAAACTGGTTTTGCCAATTGAAATCAAGTGGTGGGGTGCTTTAACTCTTGCTGTTTTGTCGATCGCGTAGCGATTAGCACAGGAGAAAGATTCACCTAGATGGTCATTTGTCCTTAGTTGCGATCGCGCTATCGGAGCTAACTAACAATTTTATGACTAACGACAAAGAACAAAGAATGCAACTGGTAGATACGCACGTTCACCTTAACTTTGATAGTTTTCAGCCAGATTTAGCAACAGTGCGATCGCGGTGGCAAGAAGCAGGAGTAGTACGTTTAGTACATTCCTGTGTTCACCCAGAGGAGTTTGCCAGCATTCAATCTCTAGCGCACGAGTTTCCCGAAATCAGCTTTGCTGTGGGATTACACCCTCTAGATGCTGATAAATGGAATAGCGAAACAGGCGAGAAAATCAAAACTTTAGCTAGTTCTGACTCGAATGTAGTCGCAATTGGAGAAATGGGACTGGATTTTTACAAAGCTGATAACTATGAGCATCAGCTGATGGTATTTGAGTCACAGTTAGCGATCGCTTCTGTTCTCAACTTACCAGTAATTATCCACTGCCGCGATGCTGCTGAAGCAACCAGAAAAGTGTTGCAAAAATGGCGCGAACTAAAGGGAGAAAGAGTGCGGGGTGTCATGCATTGCTGGGGAGGAACGCCAGAAGAAACTCAATGGTTTCTCGATCTAGGCTTCTACATCAGCTTTAGCGGGACGGTAACGTTCAAAAACGCCAAAGCGATCCAATCCTCAGCTGCGATGGTGAGTAGCGATCGCCTACTAATTGAAACAGACTGCCCATTTCTCGCCCCAGTTCCGAAACGGGGTGAGAGGCGGAACGAGCCTGCCTACGTACTTTATGTAGCCGAGCAAGTAGCTAAACTGCGTCAAGAAACAGTAGAAACGATCGCCCATCAAACCACCCAGAATGCCTGTGAACTATTCGGTCTGTCAATATAAAGTAGGCTTTAATCTCTTTTATTCGGTTGTGCTAAAAAAAATAAAACTCTAGGAAGGGAAAATATGGTAATATTATTCCCTCAAAAACATTTTGCTTGCGCCATAATGATAAAGGAAGGAACAAAAAATTTCTAAGCCTAATTTTCCGCGATCTTATCGGCTTGGCCATCCTCCAAATCTCTACAAGCGGATGCTCTCCACACATGACTAACCGTGCCAAAACAGGTTGAGCTAAACTTTTGCACACAATCAACTTCTGTGTATTTAACCTATACAAAATCCTTAAACGAAATTGGCTTGTGAGTATAATCCAGCAAAATGAAGTGATTCTGATTCAAAACCGACAAGGTACGGATCGTTCCCTCAGGCTTAGGATATCTAAAGATATCACTGAGAATCTAAATAGTCGGGTGGATTTAAAACACACCGTCTAGAGCTGCGTCAGCGAATTAACGCGCTTTTTGGAGGGGAAATGAAGAACGTAGATAAAACTCAGGAATATCTCAACTGTATATTCTTCTTAAATCAAGACTATAGTGGGTTTCTGCTGTCTGAGTACCCGATTCGGGGAATTACCCCCTTGTCCAAATCGATCGTTCCAGCTTTAATCGCTGCGTTTGCCCACACCTGTAAATAGCAAGTGTGTCAGAAGTTCCCAAACAACTAAGGATACTGACTAGCAGTGGGAAGCTTCAAACATCAGTGTCCAAGGGAAAATTTTACCAGGTTGACAAAGGAAGAGGCATGACTAAAGAAACATATATGGAACCCGCCTTTCTGTTGCCCGACTTGATTGAAATCCAGCGAGCAAGCTTTCGCTGGTTTTTGGAAGAAGGGCTGATAGAAGAACTGAACTCCTTTAGTCCTATTACAGATTATACGGGCAAATTAGAATTGCACTTTTTGGGTCATAACTACAAACTCAAGGAGCCAAAGTACAGCGTCGAAGAAGCGAAACGGCGTGACAGCACTTATGCCGTCCAAATGTATGTTCCCACACGGTTGATTAATAAAGAAACCGGGGAAATCAAAGAGCAAGAGGTATTCATTGGTGATTTGCCTTTGATGACCGATCGCGGCACGTTTATTATTAACGGGGCCGAGCGAGTAATTGTCAACCAAATAGTGCGATCGCCTGGGGTTTATTACAAATCAGAAATCGACAAAAACGGGCGGCGTACTTATTCAGCTAGCTTAATTCCCAACCGGGGAGCATGGCTGAAATTTGAAACAGACCGTAACGATTTGGTGTGGGTACGTATCGACAAAACCCGGAAACTCTCCGCGCAGGTACTACTAAAGGCTTTAGGGTTATCAGACAACGAAATCTTTGACGCTTTACGCCACCCCGAATATTTCCAAAAAACCATCGAAAAAGAAGGGCAGTTTTCTGAAGAAGAAGCCCTGATGGAGTTATATCGGAAACTGCGTCCTGGTGAACCACCCACAGTATTAGGTGGACAGCAACTCCTAGATTCTAGATTCTTTGACCCGAAACGTTATGACCTTGGTCGCGTTGGACGGTATAAACTCAACAAGAAATTGCGCCTTTCTGTCCCAGACACGATGCGGGTATTGACTGCTGGCGATATCTTGGCAGCCGTAGATTACCTAATTAACCTAGAATATGACATCGGTAACATCGATGACATCGATCACTTGGGCAACCGCCGAGTGAGAAGCGTTGGTGAATTGCTGCAAAACCAAGTGCGGGTAGGCTTAAACCGTTTAGAGAGAATTATTCGGGAACGGATGACAGTATCCGATGCTGAAGTGCTAACCCCCGCTTCCTTGGTGAACCCCAAACCATTGGTAGCAGCAATCAAAGAATTCTTTGGTTCGAGCCAATTAAGTCAGTTCATGGATCAAACCAATCCTCTCGCAGAACTGACGCACAAACGCCGTCTAAGTGCCCTTGGCCCTGGTGGTTTAACCCGCGAACGCGCTGGGTTTGCTGTACGGGATATTCACCCTAGTCACTATGGACGTATTTGCCCCATTGAGACACCAGAAGGCCCCAACGCCGGATTGATTGGCTCCTTAGCAACCCATGCGCGGGTTAACCTGTACGGGTTCCTCGAAACACCATTTAGACCTGTAGAAAATGGGCAGGTTAGGTTTGATATACCTCCCGCCTACATGACAGCCGATGAAGAAGACGACCTACGGGTAGCTCCGGGAGATATTCCTGTAGATGAAACCGGACACATTATTGGGCCTCTGGTGCCAGTGCGCTATCGGCAAGAATTTTCCACCACAACACCAGAACAGGTGGACTACGTAGCAGTATCCCCCGTACAGATTGTATCGGTAGCAACCAGCATGATTCCCTTCTTGGAGCATGATGACGCTAACCGGGCGCTGATGGGATCGAACATGCAACGGCAAGCAGTACCCCTGCTTAAGCCAGAACGTCCTTTGGTGGGTACTGGTTTGGAAGCGCAAGGAGCAAGAGACTCCGGGATGGTGGTTGTATCGCGTACCGATGGCGATGTCACTTATGTGGATGCTAAAGAAATTCGCGTCCGTCCTAAAGCTAATACCGCAGAAATTAAGTACACCCTTTCCAAATATCAACGTTCCAACCAAGACACCTGTTTAAATCAGAAACCTCTCGTCCGCATTGGCGAAAAGGTTGTTGCTGGTCAAGTATTGGCTGATGGCTCCTCCACTGAAGGCGGTGAATTGGCGCTAGGACAAAATATCGTTGTAGCCTACATGCCTTGGGAAGGCTACAACTACGAGGACGCAATTTTAATCTCTGAAAGATTGGTGCAGGATGATGTGTACACCTCAATTCACATTGAAAAATATGAAATTGAAGCTAGACAAACCAAACTAGGGCCAGAAGAAATTACCAGAGAAATTCCCAACGTTGGGGAAGATGCCTTGCGTCAGTTGGATGAACAGGGAATCATTCGCATTGGGGCGTGGGTAGAAGCTGGTGATATCTTGGTAGGAAAAGTCACGCCCAAGGGTGAATCTGACCAACCACCAGAAGAAAAACTGTTGCGGGCGATTTTCGGTGAAAAAGCGCGGGATGTGCGGGACAATTCCCTACGAGTCCCCAACGGTGAAAAAGGTCGCGTAGTTGATGTGCGCTTGTTTACTCGCGAACAAGGCGATGAACTACCACCAGGAGCAAACATGGTAGTCCGGGTGTATGTTGCCCAAAAACGTAAAATCCAAGTTGGCGACAAAATGGCAGGACGCCACGGTAACAAAGGGATTATTTCTCGGATATTACCGGCGGAAGATATGCCTTATTTGCCCGATGGTTCACCAGTGGACATTGTACTCAACCCCTTGGGCGTACCCAGTCGGATGAACGTTGGACAAGTATTTGAATGCCTCTTGGGTTGGGCTGGTCAGACCTTGGGAGTACGATTTAAGATTACTCCCTTTGATGAAATGTATGGGGAAGAGACATCCCGCCGAATCGTGCATGGCAAATTGCAAGAAGCACGGGACGAAACAGGGAAAGACTGGGTATATAACCCAGATAACCCAGGCAAAATCATGGTGTATGACGGTCGTACAGGCGAACCCTTTGACCGAGCAATTACCATCGGTGTAGCTTATATGCTGAAACTGGTGCATTTGGTGGATGATAAGATCCACGCCCGTTCTACAGGCCCATACTCGCTGGTGACTCAGCAACCCTTGGGTGGTAAAGCACAACAAGGTGGTCAACGGTTTGGAGAAATGGAAGTGTGGGCATTGGAAGCCTTTGGTGCAGCTTACACCTTACAGGAATTGCTCACAGTTAAATCTGACGATATGCAAGGACGAAATGAAGCGTTAAATGCGATCGTTAAAGGTAAGGCAATTCCTCGACCTGGAACTCCAGAATCCTTTAAGGTGCTAATGCGCGAGTTGCAATCATTGGGGTTAGACATTGCCGTACACAAGGTAGAAACCCAAGCAGATGGCAGTTCCCTAGATGTGGAAGTCGATTTGATGGCAGACCAATCAGCCCGTCGCACACCTCCCCGACCAACTTACGAATCTCTTTCCCGCGAATCGCTGGATGATGACGAATAAGGAGTGCTGAGTGCTGAGTGCTGAGTGCTGAGTATTAAAAAACTCAGTAATTGGCATTTAGCACTTGGATATCTCTTAATTCAAACCTTAAAACTAAATATACTCAAAACTCATAACTCGAAACTCAGCACTTAAGTATGAGACCTGCCCAAACTAATCAGTTTGACTACGTAAAAATCGGCTTGGCTTCCCCCGAACGCATTCGGCAGTGGGGCGAAAGAACATTGCCTAATGGTCAAGTAGTCGGTGAAGTTACCAAGCCAGAGACAATTAACTACCGAACTCTCAAGCCAGAGATGGATGGCTTATTTTGTGAGCGCATCTTTGGCCCCGCGAAAGATTGGGAATGCCATTGTGGTAAGTATAAAAGAGTCCGTCATAGAGGTATTGTTTGTGAGCGCTGTGGCGTGGAAGTCACCGAGTCACGGGTGCGTCGTCACCGCATGGGCTATATTAAACTCGCCGCACCAGTAGCTCACGTTTGGTATCTCAAAGGCATTCCTAGCTATATTTCCATCCTGTTGGATATGCCTTTGCGGGATGTCGAGCAGATTGTCTATTTCAACTCTTATGTTGTCCTGAGTGCAGGTAATGCCGAAACTTTAACTTACAAACAGCTACTGAGTGAAGACCAGTGGTTGGAAATAGAAGACCAAATTTATAGCGAAGATTCTGTGCTGCAAGGCGTAGAGGTAGGTATTGGTGCTGAAGCGCTGTTGCGTTTGCTTGCCGATATCAATTTGGAACAAGAAGCCGAAAGCCTACGCGAAGAAATTGGTAACGCCAAGGGGCAAAAGAGAGCCAAGCTAATTAAGCGACTGCGGGTAATTGACAACTTCATCGCTACTGGTTCCAAACCAGAGTGGATGGTAATGGCAGTTATTCCCGTTATTCCCCCCGACTTGCGCCCAATGGTGCAACTAGATGGCGGACGGTTTGCTACCAGCGATTTGAATGATTTGTATCGGCGGGTAATTAACCGTAACAATCGTTTGGCACGCTTGCAAGAAATTTTGGCACCAGAGATTATTGTGCGGAACGAAAAGCGGATGCTGCAAGAAGCAGTAGATGCTTTGATTGACAATGGTCGTCGGGGACGCACTGTGGTAGGGGCAAATAACCGACCACTGAAATCTTTGTCCGACATTATTGAAGGTAAGCAAGGACGTTTCCGACAAAACTTGTTAGGTAAACGGGTTGACTACTCTGGACGTTCGGTTATTGTGGTCGGGCCAAAACTGAAAATTCACCAGTGCGGTTTGCCTAGAGAAATGGCAATTGAGCTATTTCAACCATTTGTGATTAACCGCCTGATTCGTAGCGGCATGGTAAACAATATCAAAGCTGCGAAAAAGCTGATATCACGTAATGACCCCAGTGTTTGGGATGTGCTGGAAGAGGTGATTGAAGGACACCCTGTAATGCTAAATCGGGCACCAACATTGCACCGCTTGGGTATTCAGTCTTTTGAACCGATTTTAGTAGAAGGTAGAGCAATTCAACTGCATCCTCTGGTGTGTCCGGCATTTAACGCCGACTTTGACGGGGATCAAATGGCGGTACACGTACCTCTGTCGTTAGAAAGTCAGGCTGAAGCGCGGTTGTTGATGTTGGCTTCTAACAATATTTTGTCACCAGCCACGGGTAAACCAATTATCACGCCTAGCCAAGATATGGTATTGGGAGCCTATTACTTAACAGCAGAAAATCCCGGTGCAACAAAAGGCGCAGGAAATTACTTTTCTTCGCTGGAAGATGTAATTATGGCTTTCCAGCAAGATCAAATTGACTTACACGCCTATATTTACGTGCGGTTTGACGGTGACATAGAATCAGACCAACCGGATACGGAACCTGTGAAAGTGACGGAAAACGAGGATGGGACTCGGACATTAATGTATAAGTTCCGCCGAGTCAGACAAGATGCTAAAGGCAATGTACTTTCTCAGTATATTTATACAACTCCTGGGCGCGTTATTTACAACAATGCCATTCAGGAAGCACTAGCAAGTTAGGGAATAGGGCATGGGGCATAGCGCATAGGAAACAATTACCAATGCCCAATGCCCAATGCCCAATGCCCAATACCCAATGACTCAGGACTAATGATTAATGACTAACGAAAAAATGATTTTTCGCAATCGCGTGGTTGACAAAGGTCAACTGAGAAATTTAATTTCTTGGGCTTTTACGAATTATGGTACAGCGCGAACCGCAGTGATGGCGGACAAATTGAAAGATTTGGGATTTCGCTATGCTACCAAAGCAGGGGTTTCCATCAGTGTAGATGACTTGATGATACCACCAACTAAGCGATTGCTCTTAGAAGCAGCCGAGGAAGAAATTCGCGCTACTGAAACCCGTTATCAACGGGGAGAAATCACTGAAGTAGAACGCTTCCAAAAGGTAATCGATACTTGGAATGGTACTAGTGAAGCCTTGAAAGATGAAGTAGTCGTTCACTTCAAGAAGACTAATCCCCTGAACTCTGTATACATGATGGCATTCTCCGGGGCACGGGGTAACATCTCACAAGTTCGGCAGTTGGTGGGGATGCGGGGATTGATGGCAGATCCTCAAGGGGAAATTATCGATTTACCGATCAAAACCAACTTCCGTGAAGGGCTAACTGTGACGGAATACATTATTTCGTCTTACGGTGCCAGAAAGGGATTGGTGGATACTGCCTTGCGGACGGCTGACTCTGGTTATCTCACCCGTCGGTTGGTGGACGTTTCCCAAGATGTAATTATTCGGGAATTTGACTGCGGAACCACTAGAGGTCTTGCCATTCGACCAATGACAGAAGGTGCTAAAACCTTGATTCCTTTGGGAACCCGGTTGATGGGACGGGTAATTGGCGAAGATGTGGTGCATCCGGTAACTAAAGAATTGATTGCAGCCCGCAATTCGCCAATTCCTGAAGACTTGGCCAAGAAAATTGAAAAATCTGGGGTGGGAGAAGTTGTGGTGCGATCGCCACTAACTTGTGAAGCCGCACGTTCTGTCTGTCAACACTGCTACGGCTGGAGTTTGGCCCACGCCAAGATGGTAGACTTAGGCGAAGCTGTGGGGATCATTGCTGCTCAAAGTATCGGGGAACCTGGTACTCAGCTAACGATGCGGACATTCCACACTGGTGGGGTGTTTACTGGGGAAGTGGCGCAACAAGTTCGTTCTAAAATCGATGGGACTGTCAAGCTTCCACGCAAACTGAAGACTAGAACATATCGGACTCGCCACGGGGAAGATGCCCTTTATGTTGAGGCTAATGGCATCATGCTTTTGGAACCAACAAAAGTAGGTGATGTTACTCCAGAGAACCAAGAGGTTCATCTTACCCAAGGTTCAACACTATATGTATTTGATGGAAATAAGGTAAAACAAGGGCAGTTGTTGGCAGAGGTCGCCCTTGGTGGACGGACAACTCGGACTAATACAGAAAAAGCAGTTAAAGATGTTGCCTCTGACTTAGCTGGGGAAGTGCAATTTGCCGAAGTAGTTCCAGAACAAAAAACTGACCGTCAAGGTAATACCACAACCACAGCCGCACGTGGTGGTTTGATTTGGATTCTGTCTGGGGAAGTTTACAACTTGCCTCCAGGGGCCGAATTGATAGTGAAAAATGGTGATGCGATCGCTGCTAATGGAGTTTTAGCAGAAACCAAATTAGCCAGTTTACACGGCGGTGTGGTGCGCTTGCCAGAAGCTACCCCAGGTAAGAGTACTAGGGAAATTGAGATTATCACTGCTTCTGTGGTCTTAGACCAAGCAACGGTGACAGTTCAAAGTTCTCAAGGTCGTAATAACTACTTAGTATCTACTGGCAACAACCAGGTATTTAACCTCCGAGCTACACCAGGCACAAAAGTGCAAAATGGTCAAGTAGTCGCTGAGTTAATTGATGACCGCTATCGCACAACCACTGGTGGATTCCTGAAATTTGCAGGTGTCGAAGTCCAGAAAAAAGGCAAAGCCAAGCTGGGTTATGAAGTCGTTCAGGGCGGTACACTGTTGTGGATTCCTGAAGAAAGCCACGAAGTTAATAAAGATATCTCCTTGCTGTTGGTGGAAGACGGTCAGTTTGTAGAAGCTGGCACCGAAGTCGTGAAAGATATCTTCTGCCAAAATAGTGGTGTGGTAGAAGTGACCCAGAAAAACGACATCCTGCGGGAAGTGGTGGTGAAGCCAGGGGAACTGCTGATGGTTGACGATCCAGAATCAGTCATCGGGCGAGATAACACCTTCATCCAACCAGGTGAGGAATTCCAAGGTAATGTCGCCACGGAATTGCGTTATATCCAGTATGTGGAGACACCAGAAGGCCCTGCCCTGTTGAGTCGTCCAGTAGTCGAGTTTGCTGTACCTGATAACCCAGATGTGCCATCCACTACATCGGTAAGTCAACAAACCGGACGATCGATTCAATTAAGAGCGGTACAAAGACTACCTTACAAAGATTCAGAACGTGTCAAATCTGTTGAAGGTGTAGAACTACTGCGAACCCAGCTAGTACTGGAAATTGAGCAAGAAGGCGAACAAGACCATAATGCTTCACCCCTGGCAGCAGATATTGAATTAGTAGAGGATACTGAAGATCCAGAAGTTCAACGTTTACAACTGGTAATTTTGGAATCCTTGGTAATTCGTCGAGACATTACCGCCGATGCCACCCAAGGTAGCACCCAGACGACACTTGAGGTACACGATGGGTTAACCATCGCCCCTGGATCTGTAGTCGCACGTACCCAAATCTTGTGTAAAGAAGGCGGGGAAGTGCGAGGTGTCCGCAAAGGAACCGAAAACGTGCGTCGCTGTTTAGTGTTGCGTGACGCTGACAGGCTCACTATTAATACTAGTACTCAGCCCAAAGTGAAAGTGGGTGACTTGCTAGTAGAAGGAACAGAAGTTGCTCCTGGAGTTTTTGCTCCAGAATCAGGACAGGTAGTAGATATTAAAAATGCTGCTGCTGCATCTGGTGGGGAATCATCTCTGAGTACTAAAAACTACGTTGTTACTACCCGTATCGGTCGTCCTTATCGAGTCAGCCCTGGTGCTGTGTTGCAGATAGAAGACGGCGATTTGGTACAACGGGGTGATAACTTGGTGTTGCTGGTGTTTGAACGCGCCAAAACCGGAGATATCATTCAAGGTTTGCCCCGGATTGAGGAACTACTTGAAGCTCGTAAACCGAAAGAAGCCTGCATTTTATGTCGGCGGAGCGGAGAAGTTAAGGTAGTTTACGCTGAAAGTGGTGATGAAGCGATCGCTATTAAGGTCGTAGAATCAAATGGCGTGGTGACAGATTATCCTCTGGGCCCTGGACAAAATTTGATTGTTCCAGATGGCTCAATGGTAGTAGCGGGACAACCGTTGACTGATGGCCCATCCAATCCCCACGAAATTTTAGAAATCTTCTTTAGCCTTGGTTCTGAAGACGGAATCTATGCTTGTGCGAGCATTGCTTTGCAGAAGGTACAGACATTCTTGGTGAACGAAGTGCAAATGGTGTACCAATCTCAAGGGATTGATATTTCCGATAAGCACATTGAAGTGATTGTTCGCCAAATGACCAACAAAGTCAGGATTGATGATGGTGGCGACACTACCATGCTTCCCGGCGAATTGGTGGAACTGCGCCAAGTTGAGCAGGTGAACGAAGCTATGGCAATTACAGGCGGTGCGAGGGCACAGTATACCCCAGTATTGTTGGGTATCACCAAAGCATCGTTGAACACCGACAGCTTTATCTCCGCCGCATCATTCCAAGAGACAACACGGGTACTTACCGAAGCAGCTATCGAAGGCAAATCTGACTGGCTGCGTGGGTTAAAGGAAAACGTGATTATCGGGCGATTGATTCCGGCGGGTACTGGGTACAATACCTATGAAGAACCTGGTGCGATCGAAGATTATGCTACTGAAATTAGCAGTAGTGTCTTAGATGAAGTTGACGATCCCCTGGATATGGTCTTAGATGACCGTACAGCCCGCACCTATAATTTAGATTCTCCGACTCTTGGTGAATCTGGTTTTGGTAGCAGACGTGCAGAAAGGTCAATTCTAGATGAAGAAGATGAATTAATCGCCGATGAAGTAGTAGACGAGGACGATTTCGAGGAAGAAGAAGAAGACGATGATGATGATTTCGACGAAGAATAAAGGCTTGAAATCTCGCGTCTCGATTAAAAGGTAAAAACTGAAAAGGCAAAAGAAAATCTTCTTTTGCCTTTTTATTTTGCTTTATAAAAACACATTTTTAACCTTCAAGATTCTAGTTTCTTACTTTTAATTTAATCCAATACGCTTGGGTTAGTACCTAACTCTTTATCAAAGTCAAATTTTTTAACGTAGACCCTTCAGCTTGCCGAGGCTACCGCAAAGGGCGCATTCGCGTAGCGTTTCGTAGAGAAGAACGCAAAGGAAGAAAAGAAAAAGAAGAAATGCTTAATTGAACTGTATTGACTTTTAATTTAGTAGTCTATCAATTAGGGTGATTCAAAAGTAACATCCTCATATAAATCTGCAACAGCACACCGAAAATCTACACTTGCCAGATGAATGATATCTTCTTTTCCATAGGGATAAAGTACCCATTGTCTCTCTGAGTTGCGGCGAAAACACTCAACATTTAAGCGAGTTTGGCTCACAAGTACATATTCCTGAAGTGACTCTATCTGTCGGTAGTCAGCAAATTTATCGCCTCGGTCAAAGGCTTCTGTTGTTGGAGATAGTACTTCTACAATTAAGCTGGGATAACGCAGAAAGTTATTAAAAGCTTTATCTCGTTGGTCACAACTTACCATCACATCGGGGTAGTAATAGATATTAATGGACTCAATATGTGCTTTGGTGTCTGAGATATAAGTCTGACAACCACTCCCACGCAAATGATTTCTCAGCATAGCAAAGAGATTCCCGCTAATAATTACATGAGTATTTGCTCCTGCCATTGCATAAACCTCTCCCTGTCTATATTCATGCTTGATAGGACTAGTTTCTTCTTCTTTGAGGTAGTCTTCTGGGGAAATATAACTAGAATTTGGAATTGCGACCATCTGTAATAACCTTGTGTAATGCTTTGTATCTAGTTTAAGAGAAGTTTGACAGCTAAATATGCTAAGTACACGCCACCATAAATCTAGCTATTGCTAGATGCTGTAATTCTCTCAAAGGCTATAATCTACATCTGTCGCACCGAGAGATTAACTTGTGGATGTCATATTAGAACGATCGCACCAATTAAAACAAGCCTTAGTAGATTTTGTCTTTGATGCTGAAGGTGAACTGGCAAAAGCACTGGAAACTTATGCAGCAGAACAGTCGCGCCGTGGAAGTGGCGATAGTACACAGCAGGACTTAATCATCGATAGCTTTCTGACAGGCGGAAAAGTCGGTGACAAATCACCATTAGAGTTGTTTATTGAAAGCCATCCAGATTTAGAAGAGAGCGATCGCAACCTGATCGAAAGCTGGCATCATAGTTTTATTGGCTTATTTGCCATTAGTAATATCCTACCTGATGGCTTTGAATTGACTAACTGGCTGACGGATAAACGCTACATTGTCAAGCCAAACAATACTCAAACATTACAGGCAATATCTCGGTTGAAAATAGGAGAAATTTTACTAACTCGCATTTCTCCTGTCACCGATAGCTACTGGATGTTGTCTGGCCCCTACACAATAATGGGTAAATTAGGTAAACCAAAACTGGCTGTAGCAATTGGCAATTTCAAAGAAAACTATAAAAGTAATCTTTACAGCGATGCTCCAGACTTGCTAGAAGAAGCTTGGCAGTCAGTAGAAAAATATCATCAACAGTTTGTGGACTTTTTTGGCTCTGATGAAATCACTCTATCTGGATACCATTTAAATAAAAAGATAGCGGAATTTCAAGAAGTAATTACAGAAAAAACCCTTGCAGCCGCAGGAATTGATCCTTCAAAATCTTTAGCAGAAGTGGCAGAAGCAGCTGGCATTGGAGACGAGGAAATCAAAGCAGCAGCACAAGAATTTGGTGCTGATTCTAACGTAGTCTCTCAGATGTTGAACAGCAAAGGCGGCAATAGCAAAATGGTGATGCCAAAGGTTGATTTGCCTGCTGAACTCAAGAAAGCTGAACAGGTAACAGCCCTTTCTCATCCCCGTTGGGGACAAATGTTTTTACCAACATATAGTAAGATACAAGCAATCTTATCGGCAGATGACTGGCAAAGTATTCAAGGGGCGGAAAAACTAATTCGCTACTATCTCGAAGATAAAAGTATTAATGCCTTTGTTTGGCATCGATTAGCGCAACAATATCCAACTCAATTAGAAAATGTGTTGCAAACATTTTTGCAACGTCCAGAGTTTCGCCTTGAAAGTAACTTGGATACGCTTTTGCAAGAATTCCACAAACCTATTGAGCCAGAGTTACCAGATATTGCTAGTGTACCCATACATTTGCATAACTTATTTCAGGAAGCTTTAGGAGAAGTTAGCAAATTTAAGCCCAAGGGTAAGGGGCAACAAAAGCCAGCAAAGGGTTTTCAAAGAGGTTAGTAAATATATAGAGAACTTCACCATACACACGTAGTATTAGTACTCGGCTATAGCAAAAATACTAGTGCAAGAAGGCAGGAGTCAAGAAAGCTTATACAGTAAGCTTTTTAAATTCAACTGGATAGTTATTTCTGCCGTGCTGCACTAGCTTTTCAGCTCTGGTAGATACTTTTAGACTGCCTTAGCGAACAAATTACTCGACGAATTTGTTCAAATGAATAAAGCTCAGTTTTGACAAATATTTGAAAAATCTTTTGAGAATTAAAGCTAACAATAACTTGCTATCTCCACCGCGCCAAGGAGGGAGAGTGATAAAACTAGCAACGATAAAACGCAGACTATGGACAAACTTACCCGCTTCGAGGTAAGCCAATCCCAAAACAGCAAATGCAATACCTTTAAATAAAGAATTGTTAACGTTTTGAGCGATCGCTAAAGCCTGTTCTCCATAATCTTTGGCTTGAGGAATCTCTCCCATTGCGCTATGGAGATAAGAAAATTGTGATAACGACTGAGATTCGTGGTGTGGATAGTTAAATTGACGGGCAAGACTCAGACACTGACGAGTTTTTTCCATCGCCAGTTGAACTTCATCTTGCCAAATATGAATAAAAGATAGGGTTAGTAAGGCATAACACTGAGCGCTGATATCACCATTCTGTTGATTAATTTCTAAAAGTTCTTGTCCGCAGTTGATGGCGGCTTGAAAGTTGCGCTGATAGCAGTAGACTAAGCCCAGATTCACTAATACGGCACTAACTTGACGGCAATTGTAGTTTTGGTGTCGCTGCTGGTACTGTTGCTGTAAGGCATCCAAGGCTTTTTGACGTTTTCCTAACTGAGCATTGGCGACTGCAAGCCGTCCTAGAGCATACCATTGGGTTTGGGTATCGTTGATGGTATGAGCGATCGCTAATGCTTGCTGACAATAATAAATGGCCTTTCGGTAACGTCGCAGGTGAATTTCTAGATACCCCAGAGTCGCAAAAGTTTGGCCTCTCTCAACTGCTGTAGACGGGCATTCACCATAACTATCTTGCTCCCATTCTAAACTTTCTACTGATATGGCATTCCCCGATTTAGTGCTAGAGCGAGATTCATCAATTCGCTCCAATACCTGCAACTGCTGCTGACAGTAATTCCAAGCTGTTTGATATTGTCCCCAATTGCCATAGCAAAGCCCTAAACCCCCCAACGCTTTAGCTTGAGCTTCTGTATTCTGATTCTCTGTTGCTAGTTGTAATAAACGCTGGTAGTGATTAACTGCTGTTTGATACTGGCACAGATGGGTATAGGCATAGCCTAGATTATTCAGACAAAGGCAGTCTAATTCATGATTGGCTTTACCTAACAAAGGTTGACACAAATCGATCTGTTCTCGATATAATCCCCAAATGCCAAGCTGCTGATGTAATGGCAAATTACGATCGCTATCAAGACGAACGAATAAAATTTGACAAATCAAATCCCAGGCTTCAAGCTGCGCTAAATGGTAAGCAGCCTCTAGGTAGCCTCGCACTTGCTCTAGTTGGGAGGCTTGGCGATCGGGTTGATAATGCTTAAGCCAGTAAATAGCTGCTCGGAAATGCGCTTTTTGATGAAGAGTCGGTTGTCGGTCAAGATCGTTGGCGCTATCTAGAACCAATTGTCCTGTCGCTGTAAAGCAACAGTTCAGAATCTCGGTCTCTGTGAATGTCTTCAGTTGCAACTCTCGATTTGAAACGTTCATCGGGCGGCCTTTGACTCAGGATTGGTAAGATGCTGGAGCGCGATGCTGCGAATCAAACTGTGGAGTCGATACAAAACCCGACCAACAGTATAATCTGTTTCTAGTAAAAAGCGGCGTTGTAAGGTTTGAAATGCTATTAATTGCGCTTCTTTGGAAGAATCTGCAATTAAAATTAACCAGGCCGTTCGTTCTACAGAGCATCGATATGTAGCTCCCATACAAAGCAGAACGTAAGCTAAAGGAGATGAAACGTGCAGACGGGTAAATGTCCTTTCGACGCGGCACTTAACTAGATCCGTTAAACTGACGCTGTAATTGGCTAAAGTTACTGAATCTGCGGTTGAACGTAAATCAGAAGCCTGTTTTTGTTGTTCGATGGCGATCGTCTCTTCCCCATAATCGTGCCAGTAGGCTTGGATGTCGCAGTTGTATGGACTTTCTCGAATTTCTCCAGCGATTACCCGCAAGGCCAGAGGATGACCTTCATAAACGCTAATGATGCGCTGGAGATATTCATGTTCGGAGTCTGTCTGAGGATGAACCTCCCAAATCCCAAAAAGTTCGAGGGCTTCTTCGGGATTTAAGCCTTTGAGCCATTCCAGGTGCGATCGCTCTAAATACCGTCCCTCGACCATCACAGGGAGTCGATCCTGAGAGGTTAGAATCAGACGGGATGGCATTGTTTCTGCTTGCGTAAACAGATCGAAAAACTTGGCAAATAAGGGATCTTTGTAGTGAAACTCGCCACGAGCGCCCATTTCGAGAATTTCCTCAACCATATCGAGAACGAGCAAACAGGGGTGGGTTTGCAAATACGTAACGAGGTCAATGACCAGTTTTTGAGAATTCTGTCCTAACTCTGGCTCTGATGGCATTTGCTTCTCTAAGAGTTGGTGAGCAAACTGTTTAAATATGTGCAAATTGTCATCAAAGCGAATTAGTTTAAGTATCGGCCAGGTTTGAGCCATTGCTGGTTCTAAGCCCAGTCGAACCGCAAGGGATGACTTACCAATACCTGTAATCCCGACTAGCATCAGAACACGGCAATTGCCCTGAATCTTCTGAGTCAAAGCATCAACTAACAATTCACGCCCGATCCAGCGAGTTTCATGCTCTCCAATCAAAGAAGCAGAATATTCTGATGATGGCGAACTCCCTAATGGTTTAACTTCTGGTATGAGAGAAGCTGATTGACTGGGGAACTGAGATTTTTGATGTTTAGCGTAATACTTGAGGACACTTTGAAAGTTTAATTTTGTCACTTTCTGTCCTAGATTAGCTGAGAGCATCTGCCAAAGTTGCGAACCAGTATCTTTGATGTAGCCATAGTCATAGTCAAAACTATTGGCAATCTCCATGTAAGACTGCCCTTCCCAAGACTGGCAAAAGACAATTTTTTGTACCTTATTCAACTGCTCTATCTCTAAAATCTCCTCAAGGATATTTAGTGCCTCATCAAGAGTCATTTTTTACAATTAAATTTCTGGGATAGCTATTTCTACTTGTTTCCCAGTAGTCATTCCGCACTGCTAAACGTGAAGTAGCATGGATATTTACAGTTATGGCAGCTTTATCCTTTTACAAAAGTTTAATAGGTAATAGGTAATTGGACAAAAGCTATACCTAATTACCTATGATTCATTACCGACTCTGCCCTTGGGTTGACACTGTTAAGACTTGTGGTGGTGTGGCATCAGGCGGATAGAGAAAGTCTACTTCTACTAAAGAGCGATCGCCAGCTTTCATATTTAATGAAACTAAGGGTTCTCCTGATTGACCTCTCTTTTGCACTAAATGCACAAACTCAGTTTGTGGCTGATTTTGCTCATCTTTATAACGTACCCGCACTGTCCCTCGGAAAAAGACTTCACGGGCTGGTGTACTCAGAAAGCGTAACCCTGGTTTGACTAACTGATTCTCTTTAAGTGGTGTTTGTATGGACACACTCACAGTTTGAGAACTTTGAGTATTGTTGTATAGCGGTAACTTGAGATTATATTGAATCCCATAGTTGCCATGAGCGCGATATGCGGTGTCAGGATAGCGCACCAGCATCGGCGCACTTTGAATTTGACCAGTTCCCAATGTTCCGCCATGCAGGGTACTCAAAGCGTAAGAAAATACTTGACCAGGCTGGGGAATAGTCAGATACCTAGCTTTAGGATTATCCACTAATAAGGCTCTCCATCGCGAACCACCAGCGACTCCAGCAACACGCCCATAAATTATCGGCTTGGCAGTTTCTTCTAGGGGAGTGGGCGCTTTATCTCGTGGCCCAGCCAGATCGCCATTATCTAGTAAATTCTGCCACTCTTCTAAAGTAGGCGATCGCTCACTGCCATCAGGATTTACCCTTGCAAACATCGCGAGGCTAGCTGCATAGACAGTGCCATTACTTTGCAATCGGATCAATGTAGACCGACCATTCAGAGGCGGTGTTAATCCCTGCACAGGAATTGGTAAATTTAGTAACATCCGACTTTGCTTTGCTGGAATCTCAATTTGGGCTGGGAAAATCCCTTGTCGCTGTCCTCTCAGCACATCAGACATAACGCGATCGCCTGGACCAGCAAAAATTGTCCCTAAAGGATTTTGGCTAAAAGATGGTAACTGAATAAATGGTGCATCTGGTTGACTCAAATAACTCGCCGCCTGCCAAATATTCACCTTCACTGCTTCAGAACCAGGGTTATGCAAAATTATCCCAAGATAGAGCGATTGCAAATTCTCTGGTGGTTCAGCCCTAGCAACATGATGGGCAAAAATATCAAATCGTCCGCGAAAGGGAAAATTCAGATGTGCTGTTGGCACTTTTTTCCCATCTGGTGGAAAAGTGGAGAGTAAAATTCCTTCTTTTAAAACCAATTCTGGACTATTGCTATTAAAAGTTGGCACTGTATCCAATTGACCTGGTAAAGGACGTACTTCTTGCGGTTGCACGACTTCTTCAGGTGGTAGTGTGGTAAGAGTTGATTGAGCTATTGGAAAAATTAGTAACAATGGAAACATATACTTAGATATTTCTTTCACCATACAGACATTAACAACTTGATGAAAGTGCCAGTTTGTTAATAATTAATACGAAATTTGCAAGAATCCCCATCAAATTTTCTTGATTGAGAACCAGTACTCGAACAAAAATACAACGGATCGTGAGTTGATTTTCGGTTAAGTAGTCAACACTGAATAGTAAAGACAAATTTACCGCAGTCATGGCTAATGTCAATTGCCACTGCTCACACCACTAATTTTTCTAAATCAACTTCTGTCTATAAAACCATTTTTTCCAGCTAGCAACTGCTTCCACACTTAATTGTGTAAGGATTGTAGCGTGTCTACAACAGATAATTTAATCAGATTGAATTGCATTGATTTTTTTCATTACCTGAGTACTTGTCAGTTGCATGTCTACGGGTAACTGGCGGAAAAAACTTAAGTAATCTGGTATCAGATCGAGTTTGCTAACTTCAAGTAATAAATCATCAGAAGAATTCGACTGTCGATCTTTTAGGCAAATGTCAAAAGAAGTTAATAGAATTCTTTTCTTCATAACAAATATTATTTAGAATAGAAAAACCCTCCATAATAAATTTACAAGGAGCAGGTGAATGCCAGTTATTGCGGTCGTAGACTACGAGATGGGAAATTTGCACTCAGTCTGTAAAGGCTTAGAAAAAGCTGGGGCAACTCCTAATGTTACTTATTCTCCAAAGGAATTAGAGCAGGCAGATGCAATCGTACTACCAGGAGTAGGAGCATTTGATCCAGCAGTGCAACACCTGCGAGCGCGTGGTTTGGAACAACCTATTAAAGAAGCGATCGCATCTGGTAAACCTTTCTTAGGAATTTGTTTAGGATTGCAAATTCTCTTTGAATCAAGTGCAGAAGGTATCCAACCAGGACTAGGAATTATCAAAGGAAAAGTGCGGCGGTTTCGTCCCGAACCTGACATCACTATTCCTCACATGGGTTGGAATCAGCTGCAAATGACTCAGGCAAAAAGCATTTTGTGGGAGCATTTACCGTCCGATCCTTGGGTGTATTTTGTTCATTCTTACTATGTTGAGCCAATAGACCCGCTAATCAGGGCAGCAATCATCACCCACGGTACTCAAACCGTCACAGCTGCTATCGCTCACGAAAACCTCATGGCAGTTCAATTTCACCCCGAAAAATCCTCTAATATCGGATTGCAAATTCTGTCTAATTTTGTTGCTCAAGTCCGCGAAAAAATTCCTGCCTAATACTCTTTTTGTCATTTGTTCTTTGTCCTTTGTCCTTTGTCTAAAACTAATGACCAATGACTAATAACTAATGACCAATGACTAATAACCAATGAGCCTGAGAATTTACGGTAATCGCCAGCTAAAAACTTTACCAGGAAAAGAAACTAGACCTACCAGTGCGCGGGTAAGAGAGGCAGTATTTAATATTTGGCAGGGAGAAATTGCAAGTTGTCGCTGGCTAGATTTGTGCGCCGGTACTGGTTCAATGGGCGCCGAGGCTTTGTGTAGAGGAGCCAACCTAGCAGTGGGAATTGAACAATCCAGGCGAGCCTGTGCCACCATCCAAGAAAATTGGCAGCAGGTAGCTAATGCCGAGCAAGAATTTCGGGTATTGCGGGGAGATATTACGCAGCAGTTAAAGACTTTATCAGGCAAGCAATTCGATAGAATTTACTTCGATCCACCTTATGCCAGTGGATTGTACCAGCCAGTATTAGAAGCGATCGCTCACCATCAACTTTTAGATCCTAGTGGCGAAATCGCAGTTGAACACGCCTCACAAGGTTGGATACCCCCAGAGATTCCCGCTTGGGAAATTTGCCGCGAGAAAGTTTACGGCAACACATCACTTACTTTCTACAGAATTGTGCAATGAGAGGACAAGGGAGTGAGAAAGACAAGGGAGAGAAGGGAGAAAAATTGCTTCTTTGTCCTCCTCGTCCCCCTTGTCTCCCCTATTCAGCACGGGCTAAACGTCCCGCTACCTCTGCTAACAGCATTTCCTCAACCGCCCAACTGATTGGGGCGCTTGTATTGCTTATAGGCAGCGTAAAACAGTCCGGCGAGGGTGACGAAAACTAGACCAAGGACAATACCTGATAGCAGGGGTTCAACCACTGGAAATCTCCTCTTTGTAATTATTAAATATTCGTTGCCTGTTTTTGATTTTACCAAATTTGGTATGAATCCTGCGCCCTACAGACTTTTTGGAGAGAGATTGCTCACAAGAAAATAGTCTTATGTGCTTGCAGACACGATCAAGAACTTTTAAGCTATGTGTAGGAAATGAAAACTTTTGAGCACACCTAGATTTTCACAGCAAACCTTTTGGATAACCAGTTTACCAAACCTGAAATTTTGATTCAGCGCATCGTTTTATTGACGCTGGCCATACTGCTATCAGTCCCTTTGGGCTTTTTTGGTATTCAGTTGGTTCAAGCCTCCGATCCTTATGTTAAGAGTGTTCTATCTCTAACAGGAAACCCAGTTCAAGGACACGCGATCTTTCAAATTAACTGTGCTGGTTGTCACGGCTTGGAAGCAGACGGGCGAGTAGGGCCCAGTTTGCAAGCTGTTTCCAAGCATAAATCTCAATATGGATTGATTCACCAGGTGATCAGTGGCGAAACGCCGCCAATGCCAAAATTTCAGCCTAGCACCCAAGAAATGGCGGATCTTTTGAGCTATTTAGAGTCGTTGTAGATGATTTCTGGAATTGCTTTACTAAAGATTCTCCCACTTAGCAAGCCATAGAAAAACCACAGTCTGAGTTTGTCAGCTTTTTGCCACTCCTCGTAAATTGGGAATCAGCTTTTTTGAGTATGTGCGTTCACGCATTTCTAAAACTGAAACAATCTCATCTCTGGCGACTTATTATTCGGGAGAAAAGCATTTTTAATCTCTATTTGTTCGTTATTAGGACTAGCCCTTTCAAGGTGTTGTGTAATGGACTAATTTGTAGTTTGGTTAAGAGAGGTGAAAATCTCAGGGTGGAGAA